>NZ_AQOI01000212.1:0-5975 GCF_000364665.1 Xanthomonas sp. SHU 199 | reverse complement strand
GACCTGGCCCGCCTGCGTGCGGCGCCGCCCGGCGTGCTGGCGCTGAGCAGCGGCGAGGCCCTGCAACAGCTGCTGGCGCAGTTGCCGGAGGAGTTGGCCCGGGCCTGGCGTGCACGGCCGGTGGTCGCGGCCAGCGCGCGCCTGGCGACCCTGGCCGCGGACCTGGGGTTCGTCGACGTCGCCCAGTCAGCCGGACCGATGCCGCAGCAGTTGGTCGCCGCAGCGGCCGCGATCGTAACGCGCTCGCCACCTCGCTGAACGCGGACCGCCGCCCGGGTTGCGGCCGCAGTGCCGCTCACGCCATGCTCCGGCGGTGCCGCGCCGACCGCCGCCTTGCTCGCGACGGGCGACGGCCCCCAGGACGCTGCCGATGACCGACGAAATCCCGATCACGCCTCGCCGTTCCACACGCTGGATCTGGTTGCTGCTGGTGCTCGCCACGCTGGCCGCGCTGGCGTTCGCCGGCTGGCGTGGCTGGGACTGGTGGCAGGCGCGCAGCGCGCGCGAACTGGCCCAGCAGTCGGACCTGCAGCAGCAACTGCAGGCCTTGCAGCAGGCCCAGGACAGCCTGCGCCGCGACCAGCGCGCCACCGCGCAGCGGCTGCAGGACGCGGCCAGCACCAACCGCGTGCTGCGCGACGAAATGCTCGGCCTGAGCCAGCGCAGCGCGCTGCTGGAGGCCAATGTCGCCAAGCTCGCCGATTCCAACCGTCACGGCGCGCAGGCGCTGCGCCTGGACGAGGTCGAACTGCTGCTCAACCAGGGCCAGCAGCGGCTGCTGCTGGCCGGCGATGCGGCCGGCGCGCGGCGTGCCTACGCACTGGCCAGCGGTGTGCTGGACGGCATCGACGATCCGCAATTCCTCAACCTGCGCCAGGCGCTGTTGCAGGAACGTACCGCGCTGGACGCGCTGGGCGACGGGCCGCAGGCACGCCTGGCGGCGCAACTGGATGCCTTCGCCGCCAGCCTGGACAAATTGCCGACGCAACTGCCGGAGAGCGCGCAGCAGCCGCTGTGGCAGCGCCTGCTGGCGCCGCTGGTGAAGATCCGCCCCTCGCAGGGCGGCGTGCTGGCCGCCGGCTCGGAGCGCGTGGCCGCCCACGACGCGCTGCAGCTCGACCTGACCCTGGCGCGCGCGGCGCTGGAACGCGGCGACACGCGTGGCTATCGCAGCGCCCTGGCCGGCGCCGGGCGCTGGCTGTCGCGGCTGTGGCCGGAGTCGCCGCAGCTGCGCGAACGCCGCGCCGCGCTGCGCACCCTGGCCAATGCCGATCTGCGCCCGACCATTCCCGAACTCGGAACCACCCTGCAACAGTTGCGCGCGATGCGCGACGCAAGGAGCCCGTCATGAAATCCCTTCGTTCCCTGATCGTGCTGTTGATCGTCATCGCGCTGGGCGTGATAGGTGCGCAATGGCTGGGGCAGGACCAGGTGCGCCAGCTCGGCGAGGTGATCGTGCGCGTCGGCGGCACCGACTACATCGCCTCGCTGCCGCAGGCCTCGCTGCTGCTGGTGATCGCGTTCCTGGCGCTGTGGCTGGTGTGGAACGTGCTCAGCTTCCCGTTCCGCGCCTGGGGCCGGCGCCGCCGCAAGCAGTCGCGCGCGCGCCTGCTCGACGGCCTGGCCGCCGCCCACGCCGGCCAGTGGACACGGGCCGAGAAGCAGCTCAACGCCGCCGCCGAAGACCCCGAGGTCAGCGCCATCGCCCTGATCGCCGCGGTACGCGCGGCCGATGCGCGCGGCGACCGCGAGGCCACCGAGCGCCACCTGCGGCGCCTGGCCGAACGCGATCCCGCCGCGCATGCATTGCTGCTGGCCGAACTGCATCTGGAGCAGCAGCGCCCGGTCGATGCGATCAATGCGCTGGACGTGGCCGCGGCGCAGCCGCTGCCGCCGCGCGGGCTGTTGCTGCGCACCGAGGCACTGACCCGCATCGGTCGTGCCGGCGAGGCCTACGGCCAGCTCGGCGCGATCCGCCAGCAGCAGGCGCTGCCGCTGGAGGCGATCGCCACGCTGGAAACGCGCCTGGCCGCGGCCTCGCTGGACCAGGCCGCCGATGCCAATGCCCTGGCCGAGCGCTGGGAGAGCCTGCCCAAGTCGCTGCGCAGCGAGCCGGCGGTGGTCGCCGCCTACGCGGTGCGCGCGGCCGCCCTGCGCTGGGACGATGCGGCGCTGCGCAGCCTGGAGCAGGCGCTGGACACGCGCTGGGACGAAGGCCTGGCCGCGCTGTACGGGCGCCTGCCGGTGGAGAAGTACGATTCGCGCCGCGCCAGCGCGCAGCGCTGGCTGCAGGCGCATCCGGACAGCCCGGCGCTGCTGCTGACCCTGGCGCGTCTGGCCAGCCGCCAGCAGCAGTGGCCGCAGGCCGAGGAATTCCTGCACCGCGCGCTGGCGCTGGGTGCCGGTGCCGAGGCGTGGGAAGTGTTCGGCGACGGCTATGCCGACGCCGGCGACATGCTCGCGGCGCAGCGCTGCTACGCCAATGCGCTGCGCGTGCAGCGCGGCGACATCGCGCAGCCGCTGCCCGAGCCGGTCGCGCCGGTGACCCCGATCGCGCCGGCGCCGGACAGCACGGAACGCCGCGACGACCATGGGTTCCCGCGGCTGGAGGGTTGAGTCCGTCCCGGTGTTGTCAGAGATGGCCGAGCCTGCAAGACCAGGCTGAGCAGGCTGATCCGCGGCGAAAGCGCGTCATGGCCGCTTCCGGACGCGGCAGCGCACGCGCATCGCTCCTGCGCCGATCAGCGAAGAGGAGCACGGCAGAAGGCCTGGGCCGCGTCGTGTGCCCAGGCCGGCGGCGCGCCGGTCATCGCATCCGAAGGTAGGCCGGCCGCGTCCGTCCGCTCAGCGCCGCAAGGCCGGCGGCAGCGCCGGCAGGCGCGCCAGGAACGCGGGCGCCAGGCCCTTGTAGCGCGCGTAGCGCTCGTCCATGCGCCGCGGCACCAGAATGCGCGCGCCGAACATGCCCCAGATCAGCATGACCAGGAACACGGCGCCTCCCAGCCAGAACCCACTCTCACCGCCGACGGCGACTCCCAGCAGCGGGCCAACCAGGAAGGCACCGGCGATCAACAGGATGTACCGGTTGCGCCGACGCCGATGCGCCGCGCACATCCCGAGCACATGGCTGCTGCGCTTGCGCGCGACCAGCGCCGCGATCGCATAGACCAGGATGCTCACCAGGATCAGCGCGTACCAGCCCGGCGCGTGCCAGTAGAAGGTGCGCTTCTTGAGTTCGTCGTTGCCCAGCGCCGCCCCGCACTTCACGCAGTGCGGCGGGAACGGCGCATCGCGCAGGCACAGCAAATCCGTGCCATCGCGCCACAACGTCTCGCCCGGCAACGGCGGCGGCAGGCTGGACGGACTGGCGACGCTGGGCGCCTGGTATGGATTGAAACTGCCCTGCTCGGTCATGGCCTGCGCCCCCCTGCGCGCCGTGTCGCCCGCGTGACGCAGGCGAATCGGCGGGCATGGTAGCGCGACGGATGCGGCGCGGTCAGCGCCGGGGCGGCGCCGCAGGGCCGAAGGCCGTGGCGCGGCGCACGCCGGCACGAGTGCCAGCGCGCGGTGACGCTCAGCGTTCGACGATCGCCACCACGCCCATGCCGCCGGCGGTGCAGATGGAGATCAGCGCGCGGCCACCGCCGCGTTCGACCAGTTGCTTGGCGACGGTGGCGACGATGCGCGCGCCGGTCGCGGCGAACGGATGGCCGGTGGCCAGCGACGAGCCCACCGGGTTGATCTTGGCCGGATCGATCTGCCCCAGCGGCGCGTCCAGGCCCAGCCGGGTGCGACAGTAGTCCTCGCTCTCCCAGGCACGCAGGGTGCACAGCACCTGCGCGGCGAAGGCCTCGTGGATCTCGTAGATGTCGAAGTCCTGCAGGCGCAGGCCATGGCGCTTGAGCATCTCCGGCACGGCCACGGTCGGCGCCATCAGCAGGCCTTCGCCGTGCACGAAATCCACCGCCGACACCTGCGCATCGCGCAGATAGGCCATCGGCACGTGGCCATGCGCCTGCGCCCATTCTTCCGAGGCCAGCAGCACCGCGGCGGCGCCGTCGGTCAGCGGGGTCGAGTTGGCCGCGGTCAGAGTGCCGCGGCCGCTGACCTTGTCGAAGGCCGGCTTCAGCGTGGCCAGCTTCTCCAGCGAGGTGTCCGCGCGCAGGATGTTGTCGCGCTCCACGCCGCGGAACGGCGCGATCAGGTCGGCGAAGAAGCCGCGCTCGTAGGCGGCGGCCAGCTTGTGGTGCGAGGACACCGCCCAGGCGTCCTGCGAATCGCGCGAGATGTTCCATTGCTTGGCCATGTCCTCGCAGTGGTCGCCCATGCTCTTGCCGGTGCGCGGCTCGGCCACGCCCGGGAACTCGGGCTTGAGCTCGGCGAACTTGAAGCCGCGGGTCAGCGCGCGCAGCTTGTCGCCGGTGCTCTTGGCACGGTTGGCCGCCAGCAGCCGCGCGCGCAGCTTCTTGCCGTAGACGATCGGCACCTCGGAGGTGGTGTCCGAACCGCCGCCGATGCCCGACTCGATCTGCCCCAGCGCGATCTTGTTGGCGACGGTGATGATGCTGTCCAGGCTGGTGCCGCAGGCGCGCTGCAGGGTGATGCCCGGAGTCAGCGGCGACAGCCCGGAGGACAGCGCGGCCTCGCGGCCCAGGTTCCAGTCGCTGGAATGCTTGATCACCGCGCCCATCGCCACTTCGCCCAACTGCTGCCCGTGCAGCCCGTAACGCTCGACCAGCGCGCCCAGCGTGCGCACCGACATGCCGAGGTTCCCGACATCCGCATACGCCGTGTTCTGCCGGCAAAACGGAATGCGGACGCCGCCGAGAATGGCGACGGGACGGGCTGCTGGCATGGGATTACCTCGCGCGAGGGAAGTCGGGGACATGGCCTGCACGGTAGCGCAGGCATAATGAAGCGAGTGTAGCTATGCGCCCGCGACGGGCCAACCGCCAATCCCATGACCCAAGCCTTCGCCACTCGCCACGCCCACGGGGTGATCGCCCTGGAATTGTCCTCCGGGCGCGAACCGGCGCACCCGGCGCTGCCGCATGCGCAGGCCGCCGAACTGGCCGAGAAGGTCGGCCGCGACCTGGCGCAACTGGTGCCGGCGGTGCGCGAACTGGAACTGAGCCTGGCCGGCGCGCATTTCGACCCGGCCGAAGCGTTGCGTCCGGGCTGGCCGCTGCACCGGCGCCTGGAGGAACTCGCCGCCCGCGCGCCCGGCCGCGCCGAAGGCCCGCGGTTGCTGGCCTTCGGCACCGATGCCGACGGCAGCGTGCCGCTGCCGTTCCAGGCCGATGCCGGCCTGCGCGGCGGCGCATTGCGGGTGGTGCCGTTCCTGCTCAGCGGCCCGGCCGACACCGTGCAGTCCGTGGCCGAGGCACTGGAGGACGTGTTGCTGGCGCAGGGCATGGCGCAGGCCGATACCGCGCTGCTCGCGCAGAAGGGCTTTGGCGCGGAGATCGAGCACGCCCGCTACCTGACCGGCCACGACCTGGCGGCGATGATGTCCATGCAGTACGACAACCAGGGTCTGGCACCGCTGTGGCCGCTGATCGAGACCGCGCTGCTGGCGCCGGACCAGGAAGAATGGCTGCAGGCCCCGCCCGAGCCGCTGCTGCGCTACCGCGAAGGCGAGGTGCGCATGGCGCTGTTCGACCCGGCCAGTTGGTGCGCGCACTACGCCTACGACCGCCAGGACTGCGAGCGCCTGCAGCGGGTCTACGAGCAGTACCTGGCGCGCCAGCGGCAACTGGCCGCGGTGCTCGAGGCCCACGGCCTGCCGGTGCTGTACGTGCATTGCGAGAGCGGGCAGGACGCCAAGCAGGCGTTGCTGGCGGCCTGAGCCGCGAGACGCGTCGCGGTGCGTCAGTCATCGCTGGGACAATCTTGATGCTGGGAGCGCAACTGCATCGGCAGCGCGTCACTGCATCCTGTGTACACCGGTACACGACACCGGCGACGGCATCACT
>NZ_AQOI01000211.1:0-1190 GCF_000364665.1 Xanthomonas sp. SHU 199 | reverse complement strand
CTTAGTGGCTACCGGCCGCAGCCGGCGCAGCCGCCGCGTCGCCCTTGATCACGCCACAGGCCAGGCGGCCGCCGGCGTTGCCGGTGGGCTGGCTCTTGTAGTCGTCCGGGTCGGCGTGGACGATCACCGCGTGGTTGAGGATGTCGAAGCCGTCGCCCTTGCCGATGTTGACGTTGTTGGACACCGCCGCATCGATGGTCGCCTTGCCCTCGGCGTCGGCCTTGAGATTGGGCATGTCGCCGCCGTGGTGCGGATCGCTGCCGACCTGGCCGTGCTCGGTCTTGGCCGGGTTGAAGTGGCCGCCGGCGCTGCTGCCGTCCGGCGCGCTGCAATCGCCGAACTCGTGGATGTGGAAGCCGTGCTCGCTGTTGGGCTTGAGCCCGGTGATGGTGCCGGTGACATGCACGGCGCCGTCGACGGTGGTGAACTTGACCTCGCCGGCCACTTCGTTGCCCTGGGTCGGGCTGAGCGCGGCGCTGGCGCTGCCGGTGGCGTTGCTGGCGGCCGGCGGTGCGCTCGCGGCCGGGGCGGCGGCGGGTTCGGGGGTCGCCGCCGGGGTGGAGGCGGGTTCTTCGCGCTTGCAGGCGCTCAGCGCCAGGGTGGTGGCCAGGAACAGCAGACTGGGAAGGGTACGACGCACGGGGGTTCTCCTTCGTTGCAGAGCCGCGGAATGCGGACGGACCTCCCAGGCGGACCCGGGCGGAAGTAGCGATGCGAGGTCAGCGCAGCGGACGGATCACGCCGCAGGCCACGCGCGCGCCGGCATTGCCGGCCGGCTGGCTGCGGTAGTCGTCCGGATCGGCATGCGCGACCAGCGCGCGGCCGACGATATCGTTGGCCGCGCCGCCGCCGAGCACCACGCCGTGCAGCAGCACGTCGATCTGCGCGGTGCCGTCGGCATTGGCGTTGAGGTTGTCCATGTCGCCGGCATGGTGCGGGCCGTTGCCGGCGCGGCCGTGCGGGGCACCGAGCGGGTTGAAGTGACCGCCGGCGCTGCTGGCGTCGGCCGCGCTGCAGTCGCCGCGCTCATGCACATGGAAGGCAAAGCTGCGGTTGGGCTGCAGGCCGCCCAGGGTGCCGGTGATGCGCACGCCACCGGGGGCGGCGACCAGCGACAGCTTGCCGCTGACCAGGCTGCCGGAGGCCGGCGCCAGCACGGCCTGCGCCTGCTGCACGGTGCCGGCGCTGGC
>NZ_AQOI01000210.1:0-5225 GCF_000364665.1 Xanthomonas sp. SHU 199 | reverse complement strand
CAGCCAGGCGGCCACGATCGGCAGTGCGGCGCCGGTGCAGAACGCCGCCGCCGACGCGGCCGCCGCCTGCAGCGGACGTGCGCGCAGGCTCTCGGTGATGCCGAGTTCGTCGCGCGCGTGCGCGCCCAGCGCATCGTGCGCGGTCAACTGCTCGGCGACCTGGCGGGCCAGGCCGGGTTCCAGCCCGCGCTGGCGATAGATCGCGGTGAGTTCGTCCAGTTCGCTCTGCGGGTCCTCGTGCAGCTCGCGGCGTTCCAGCGCCAGGTCGGCGCGCTCGGTATCGGCCTGCGATTGCACCGACACGTATTCGCCGGCGGCCATCGACATCGCGCCGGCGACCAGGCCGGCGATGCCGGTGGTCAGCACCGTGGCCGCCGACGCGCCGCTGCTGGCGACGCCGACCACCAGGCCGGCCACGGACAGGATGCCGTCGTTGGCACCGAGCACGGCCGCGCGCAGCCAGCCGGCGCGGTCGGTGCGATGGCGTTCGGAGTGGGTCGGGCGCATGGCGCTGCCTGCGGCGGAGCGGGAAGGAGACCGCAGCCTAGCCGAGCCGGCGCCGCGAACGCTTGCTGCGTCTCACTCTCGACGCCGTCAGCGGCGCGGCCATGGAATGCTGCAGTGCCGCCGGTAGCGACGCGGGCCGCGCCCCCGGCACGCTATAGTGCGGGCCTTGCGATGGCAGGGGATGGTCCCCACATCGCCTCACCCGCCGTGCGAGTCCTGCCCTTGTCGAGCCCCAGCCACGTTGCCGAGACGCCGATCACCGACCGTGCCGAACTGGTCGAGGTGCTTGCCTCCGGAGAAAAACCCGAAGCGCAGTGGCGCATCGGCACCGAGCACGAGAAGTTCGGCTTCCGGCTGGACGACCTGCGGCCTCCGACCTTCGACGGCGAGCGCGGCATCGAGGCCTTGCTGCTGGGCCTGACCCGCTTCGGCTGGGCGCCGGTGCGCGAAGCCGGGCACACCATCGCCCTGCTGCGCGATGGCGCCTCGGTGACGCTGGAGCCGGCCGGCCAGCTGGAACTTTCCGGCGCCCCGCTGCCGACCATCCACGACACCTGCGTCGAAGTGGGCAGCCACCTCAACGAGGTCAAGCAGGTCGCCGACGAACTGGGCCTGGGTTTCCTCGGCATGGGCTTCCAGCCGAAGTGGCGCCGCGACGAGATGCCGTGGATGCCCAAGGGCCGTTACCAGATCATGAAGCGCTACATGCCCAAGGTCGGTTCGCTCGGCCTGGACATGATGACGCGCACCTGCACGGTGCAGGTCAACCTGGATTACGCCAGCGAAGCGGACATGATCAGGAAGTTCCGCGTGTCGCTGGCGCTGCAGCCGATCGCCACCGCGCTGTTCGCCGACTCGCCGTTCGCCGAGGGCAAGCCCAACGGCTACCTCAGCTACCGCTCGCATATCTGGACCGACACCGACGCCGACCGCACCGGCATGCTCGACTTCGTGTTCGAGGACGGCTTCGGCTACGAGCGCTACGTCGATTACCTGCTCGACGTGCCGATGTACTTCTCCTATCGCGATGGCACCTACATCGACGCCAGCGGGCAGAGCTTCCGCGATTTCCTGCAGGGCAAGTTGCCGGCGTTGCCCGGTGCGTTGCCGACGCTGCGCGACTGGTCCGACCACATGACCACCGCGTTCCCTGAAGTGCGCCTGAAGAAGTATCTGGAAATGCGCGGCGCCGACGCCGGTCCGTGGGGCCGGTTGTGCGCGCTGTCGGCGTTCTGGGTCGGCCTGCTGTACGACGATGCGGCGCTGGGCGCGGCCTGGGACCTGGTCAAGGATTTCAGCCTGGTCGAACGCCACGCGCTGCGCGACGGCGTGCCGAAGCAGGCGCTGAAGCTGCCGTTCCGCAACGGCACCGTGCAGGACCTGGCTGCCGAGGCGGTGAAGATCGCCCTGTCCGGCCTGCGCCGGCGCGCGCGCCTGAACCGCGACGGCCAGGATGAATCGCGCTTCCTCGAACCGCTGGTGGAAATCCTGCATGGCGGCGAGACCGCGGCCGAGCGCAAGCTGGCGCTGTACCACGGCGCCTGGCAGGGCGACATCGACCACGTGTTCCGCGAGTTCGCGTACTGAGTGCAGCGGCGCGCCCGCAGGCCAGCAGAACGATGACCGCGATCGGTGACATGGCGGGCCTGTTCCAGGACGAGCCGAGCAGATGGGGCGGCCGTGGCGATCCGTATCTGTGGGAAGAGATGGCGTCGACCCTGGCCGGCGTGCCGTTGCCGGCGACGGCCACGCAGTGCGAGGCACTGCTCGCCGACACCTTCGCGCGCCTGGTCGGCACGACGCTGGACGACACATCTGTCGAGTCGGTCTTCGTGCCGCGCCTCAGCCATGGCGGCATGTCCTCGGGATACGTCAGCCTGGTGTTCTGGCGGGCGACCGCACTGCCGCTGTTGCTGGCGCGTCATGCCGACGCTGTGGCGCAGCGACATGCGGGTGCCATAGCGCCGCAAACGCCGCCATGGTGGCGACGGTTATGGCCTTCGCGCTAGACACCTAGCCGCCCATCCGCGCCCTGGGCACGCCCCAGGCCGGGCAGCCGCGTGCCGATGGAGTGCGGCTGTACGCCGCCACTGACCTGGCCGAACGCCATGCGACCTTCAAGGTCGCGCGCTGCCTGCCGGGCCATGTGCTGATCGGCGACGACAGCGGCGGCCAAGGCGTGCTGGTTGCGTTGGCCGGACCGGCGTATCCCTCTTTCTCTGCGATCTGGGCGCCGTGGCCGAGGCAGAGCGCGTGCCGCTTGCGGCGTCGTTGCCGGAATGGATGGCGGCGGGAAGCCCGCTTTTGCCGCAGTCGGCCGGCGGCTTACCCAATGTAAGCTGGTGTCACGTGCACTATGCGTGGCGGGGAAATGCCGTCGCTGTCGCGATCCGAGCGAGAGGCGCTTGTGGTGCCGGAGAGAGCGTCATTGGGGGGATGCATGAAACTGAAGATCGTTGGTGTGGTGTTGCTCGTTGCCTTTGCCGTTTCCGCCTGCGGTCTGCAGGAGCAGGCCGATGCCAAGTTCGGCGACCAGCATTTCAAGACAGTGGTGTCGTTGGTTGAACTGTACAAGCTGCGTACCGGGTCTTATCCCGCGTCGCTGGCCGACCTCACCTTCACCGGTGATTGGGATCAGATCGCCATTGCGTCGGTCCACTACCGGAAGCTGGACGAGGGCTACGAACTCGATCTTGTACGGGGATGGGTGGGGCGCCCGGATCTGCACTATCCGCCGGCATTCTGGAAAGGGCTTGGCCTGCGCAAATCCAATCTCAAGCACGCGCCATGATGGCACCAGGCACGTCTTCGCGAGCGGTCGTAGAGCGCACGAGCGTTCGACGGCGTCTTTTCGAACGCATTGCGCTCGTGATGGCATCGCTCGGCTGCATGGCATCCGCGCATGCGACCAGCCAATGCCCCGCCGACGTTGGTCCCAAGGATCCGCTCATCGATCTGCTCGGATGGGCGGTGGTCGCCAGCGGCGTGGCGCTGGGCGGCTGGCTGTGCGTGCACGTGGTGCGGCGTTCGCGCGGGCTACGCCGATGGCGACGGGTGGCGGTCGTGCTGGCCGGCGTCGTGGCGATGCTGCTGCTATGGGGTGGCGGCCTGGTGCTGGCGATTGCGTGGTTCTTCATGCGGTGCTAACACTGCTGGCCTCGGTGCGTGCGCGCCGGGTCCGCGGTCCGCGGAGCCACGGGCCACGCCAGCAGGGCACACCAATGACCGATCCGTACAATTCCTCGCCGCCGCGCGCGGCGGTCTCGTCACTGAACGATGCGATGGTGACCACCGCGCTGGAACTTCCCGGCCACCGGATCGTGCGCAATCTGGGCATCGTGCGCGGCATCACCGTGCGCTCGCGCTCCATCGTCGGCAATTTCCTCGGCGGGCTGCAGACGCTGTTCGGCGGCAACATCACCATCTATACCGAGCTGTGCGAGCAGGCGCGCCTGGAGACCTACCGGGACATGCTGCAGCACGCACGGCAGATGGGCGGCAACGCGATCGTCGCGGTGCGCTACGACGCCACCGAGCTGATGGCCGGCCTGACCGAGGTGCTGTGCTATGGCACGGCCGTGGTCGTCGAGCCGAACCAGCGCTGAGTCGATCGACGTACGGCGGAACGGGGCGCGCCCGGCTCAGCCACCGACCGCCTGGCACGGCAGCCGCACACTGACCCGCAGGCCGCCCTCGGGGCGGTTGTCCAGGGAGATCTGGCCGCCATGCGCCAGCACGATGCTGTGCGCCACCGACAGGCCCAGGCCGATGCCGCCGGTGTCGCGGTTGCGCGAGTTCTCGCCGCGGAAGAACGGCAGGAACAGCTTCTCGCGCTGTGCGGGATCGATGCCGGGGCCGTCGTCGTCGATCCACAGCACGCATTCGCCGGCCTCGTGACGCAGCTGCAGGCGTGCGCGCTTGCCATATTTCAGCGCGTTCTCCACCAGGTTCATCACCATGCGCCGCAGCGACAGCGGATCGCCGTCGAGGGTGATGGCGTCGCCGAGCAGCAGCACCACGTCCGCGCCGGTGTCGCTGGCGTCGTCGACCACGCTTTCCACCAGCAGGCGGAAATCCAGCGGCGAGCGGGTGCCGCGGCGGCTGTCGTTGTGGATGAAGTCCAGCGCCGCGGAGATCATCGCCTTCATCTCGTCGATGTCGGCCATGGTCTTCTCGCGCAGCGGCGGTTGCAGGGTCTCCAGGCGGAACGCCAGTCGCGCCAACGGCGTGCGCAGGTCGTGGGCGATCGCCGCGACCATGTGCGTGCGCTCGTTGATCAGCCGGTTCAGGCGCGCCTGCATCGCGTTGAACGAATCGGCCGCCTGCACGATCTCGCTGGGGCCGCTGCGCCGCAGCGGCTGCGCGTCGGGATTGCGGCCGAGCTGGTCGGCCGCCTCGGCGAAGCGCCGGATCGGCGCCGACAGCGCCCGTGAGAACCACCAGGCCAGCGGCAGCATCGCCAGCATGCCGACCAGGAACAGCATCACCACCTGGGTCTTGAATTCGTTGGAGAACCGCCGCGGCGGCGACATCACGCTGCGCCAGTGCCCGTCAGGCTGGCGCAGGGCCGCGGTGAAACCGTCCAGCAGCGGTACCGCCGGGGCGAAGCCGCGTTCGCGCCACCCCACGGCGCGCATGGTCGCGCCGAAGGCGCCATTGCGCGGTGCCTCGCCCGGCGCAGGCGGCGGCTCCGGCGGCGGCGGTTGCTGCGCGGTGGA
>NZ_AQOI01000209.1:0-11252 GCF_000364665.1 Xanthomonas sp. SHU 199 | reverse complement strand
TGGCGCCCGCTGCGCGAGGCCGACGTGCCGGCCGCGGCGATGGTCGGCGACGCCGAGGCGATCCGCCGCCTGATCGACCTCGGCCTGCCGGTGGATGCGGTGGACGCGCAGGGCTGCACCGCGTTGCTGCGCGCCGCCGGCGGCGGCCATGCCGAGGCGGTGAAACTGTTGCTGTCGCGCGGCGCCGATCTGCAGCACGCCGCGGCCAGCGGCGCCACGCCGCTGTCGGCGGCGGTGAGCATGCGCCAGACCGAGATCGTCGCGGCATTGCTGCAGGCCGGCGCGCAGATCGAACACCGCCTGCCGGGCGGGGTCACCGTGCTGATGCTGGCCTGCGCGCTGGGTCTGCCGGACATCGCCGCGCGGCTGCTGGCCGCCGGTGCCGACGTGCATGCCGGCGACGCCCAGCAACTGGCCCCGCTGCACTGCGCCGCGCTGTACGGCTTCACCGCGCGCGACAAGTCGCGCCTGCTGGCCCTGCTGGACACGCTGCTGCTGGCCGGCGCCGAGGCCGACCGCGGTTCCGCCGGCGGGGTGACGCCGTTGCTGTTGCTGCTGGGCGCGCGCGCTGAACCGGGCACGGCCTGCGAGGAGCCGGTGGTGCTGGCCGGCGTCGAGCGCCTGCTCGACGAGGAGGTCAGCCTGGAGGTGCAGGATCCGCGCGGCTTCGGCCCGCTGCACCTGGCTGCGCTGCACGGCCTGCCGCTGCTGGTGCAGCGCCTGCTGCGCGCCGGCGCCGATCCGGAACTGCGCGATACCTTGAACCGCACCCCGCGCGAGATCGCGGTGATGCGCGGCTTCGTCGACGTCGCCGGGCAGTTCCAGCCGGCGCTGCCGGGAGTGTCGTCGATGGCGCGGTTCCTGCGCGAAAGCCGCTAACGCTCTTCCTTCTCCCACCGGGAGAAGGTGGCCCGGAGGGCCGGATGAGGGTCGGATGAGGGTCGGGCGCCGCCTCGCCTCGCCCATTGCACCGCGCCTCGTGCCGCACCCTTCACCCCAACCCCTCTCCCGGTGGGAGAGGGGCTTGCGGTCTCGCGCCGTACCGCCGTGCACCATCCAGCAAAAAATGCCCGCCGGAAGGCGGGCGAACTGCGTCATGGTAGGCACGTCGCTGCTTTCGGAACCGCTGCGGGAGGTTCTCCTCCCGCGCACGTGGCGCGGCTGCGAACGGCGCCGCCGCGCGATCGGGCGTTACTGCCGCCCGACCAGGGTCAGGCCGCTGTAGCTGCCGCTCAGGCGCACGTAGTAGGTCGTGGCGCTGGACGGGGTGAGGCGCACCGCCTGGGTGGTGCCGGCACGGGTGGAACGCGCGTCGTAGCTGCTGCTGGTCGGCGTCTTGCCCGCCGACACGTACATCGCCACGTTGCCGGTGCCGCCGAAGGTCATGAAGCTGACCACCGTGCCGGCCGCGGCCTGGAAGCTGTACAGCGCATCGCCGCCCTGGCTGCCGATGCCGCGCATCTCCACCTTGTTGACCAGGGTCTTGGTCGGCGGCACGCAGCTGCTGTCGGATGGATCGCACGGCGGGGTGGTGGCCATCTGCAGCAGCATGTCCACGTCCAGGATGCCGGCGCCGATCGGCGTGCTGGTGGGGATCGCCACCGGGAACGGCCGCGCGCTGGCGCGCAGCAGGTCGCGCATGCCGGTCCAGCTGAAGGGCGTCTTGGCCACGCTCTGCACCATCGCCACCGCCGCGGCCACGTGCGGGGAGGCCATCGAGGTGCCGGCCATGCCGCCGATCTGCCAGTCGCCGGTCGGGCTCTGGGTGCCGCCGTTGATCACCTGGAAGATGTAGCCGTTCGGGTTGCCGTCGACGTCGCCGCCACCGCCCGGCGCGGCGATGTCCACGCGCGTGCCGTAGTTGGAGTAGCTGGCGCGGCCGCCGTTCACTCGCGAGGCGCCGACGCTGATCACGCCGTTGCAGGAGGACATGGTGTACGTGGCGGCATTGGCGTTGGAGTTGCCGGCGGCGACCACGATGATCGTGCCCTTGGCGTTGATCTGGTCGATCGCGTCCTGGTAGATCTGCGGGCAGGTGTCCGGCGCGCCGCTGCCCAGGCTCATGTTGATCACCTCGGCCGGGTTCGGGTTGGTCGGCAGGCCGGCCACCGGCAGGCCCGCGGCCCACAGCATGCCGTCGGCGATGTCGCTGCCGAAGCCGCCGCAGGAGCCGAGCACGCGCACCGGCACGATCTTGGCATCGTAGGCCAGGCCGGCCGTGGCCAGGTTGTTGTTGGTGACCTGGGCGATGGTGCCGGAGACATGGCTGCCATGCCACGAACTCGGCGCCGGCGCATTGCCGGACGCGCCCAGCGCGGTGCAGTAGTCGGCTTCCACCCAGTCGCCCAGGTCGTAGCCGCCGGCCACGCGACCGTCCGTGTCGCGGCGCGAGACGCGGTGGTCGGTGATCATGTCGTAGCCGGGCAGCACGTTGGCGGCCAGATCCGGGTTGTCCTTGACCACGCCGGTATCGACCACCGCCACCACCACGCCCTTGCCGGTGGAGCGGGTCCAGCCCTGCTCGGCGTTGACCCCGCCGACCGGGTCGTGGAAGTTCCACTGCAGCTTGGCGTAGGCCGGATCGTTGGGGGTGGTGGAGGCGGCGGCCGCGATGGCGGCCGGCAGGCGCACGCTGGCCTCGTCCAGGCGCCGGTACAGCCGATCGACCTGCACCGACACCACCGACGGATCGGCCTTCAGCTCGTTGATGAAGGCGGTGCGCTCGCTGTCGCTGAGGTGGCGCGAGGTCTGCACCACATGCCAGCCCGGCACCGCCATGTCGCGCAGCACCTTGGCGCTGACGGCGCTGCGCAGCGTCAGGCCGTCGCTGCCGATCTGCGCGCGCTGCATGCCGCTGCGCGCCACCGCGCTGCTGAGGGTGCTGGCCAGCAGGCTGCGCGCCTGGCTGCCGCCGTCACGGGTCTTGACGATGAAGCGCTGGCCCAGGTCGTTGGCGCTGGCCGATTGCGGCACCGGACCTTGCACACCGCCCAGGCCGATGGTGGGGGAGGCCGCCTGCGCGCCACCGGCGAACAGGACGGCGGCGAGGGCAGCGGCGAGCGTATTGGAAGACATCATCTGCGGATCCTGGAAAGAGAGGTGAGAAGAAGAAAACGGCGGCGCGCGCGGCGCCGCGTGACGTCACAGATCGATGCCCACGCCGATGCCGGCCGAGGACTCGCCGCTGCTGAACGCGCCGCCCAGGCTGAACGAGGCGCGCGCGCCGATCTTGCGGGCATAGCCGACCGACAGCGCCTGCTGCCCGCCCTGGAAGCCGGCGCCGACCGACACGCGCCCGCGCGGGCTCTGCGTACCGGCGGCGTTGACCGCCATGTTGAGCATCGCCGCGCTCATCGCACCGAGCCGGTCCATGCGCCGGTCCATGCCGTCGAGGCGATGCTCGGTGTCGGTGCGCAACTGGTTGAAGCTGTCGTCCAGCGCGGTGATGCGGGTGTTGGTGTAGGCGTTGGCGCTGCTCAGGGTGGCGCTGTTGCCGGCACGCATCTGCGCCACATTGACCGCGTCGGTGTCGGCGCTGCCGGCGGCGACGTTGGCGACCTGGCGTTCGTTGCCGGCGCTGCCCACCGAGACCGTGTTGGCGCGGTTGGCGACCGAGCCCTGGCCCAGCGCCACCGAATTGGCGGCGCTGGCCGAAGCGCCCTGGCCGAGCGCGGTGGCCGAGGCGGCCGAGGCATTGGCGCTCTCGCCGAGCGCGACCGCGTTGGTCGCCACCGCGGCGACGCGGGCGTTGGCGCCGACCGCGGTGCTGCCGTCGGCATTGACCGTGGCGTTGCCGCCGATGGCGGTGTCGTTGGGGCCATAGGCCAGCGCCTGCGCGCCCATCGCCAGGCCGTTGTTGCCGTTGGCGGTGGCCCCGGAACCCACGGCCACGGCATTGGTGCCGGCGCCGGTGCTCGGCGCGCTCGCCGCACCGTCGCCGCCGCCGACGCTGATGCCGCCGGAACCGCCGATCGTGTTCAGGCGGTTGCCGAAGCCGGTGAGGGCGGTGTCGAGCGCGCCCATCGCCGAGCCCAGGTCGGTGTAGTGCGTGCCCTGCACCAGGTAATTGCCGCCGATCAGGTTGCCGTTGGCGTCGACCACGCTGCCGGCGCCGAACGCGGCGGCGACGTTGCGCAGCTGCGCCAGGTTGACCGCGTCGGTATCCATGGTGCCGGCGGCCAGGTTGGTGAGCTGGCGCTCGGCGCCCGCTGCGCCGATGGACACGGTGTTGTCGCGTTCGGCGACCGAACCGGCGCCCAGCGCCACGCTGTTGTTGGTGATGGTCTGCTTGTCGTTGACGAACTGCGAGTTGCCGACCCGCGCGCCGGGGCCGATCGCGATCGACTGGTCGCCGAACACATCGGACTTGGTGCCGATGGCGATGCTGTCGTAGAACAGCACCGGCGTATCGAGGAAGAAGTTGCCGTTCCACACCATGCCCCCGCCCAGGGCCAGGCTGCGGGTGCCGCCGGCCCAGGAGCGGTTGCCGAGCGCGGTGGAGCCGACGCCGCCGGCAAACGCGGCCGGGCCGACCGCGGTGCCGTCGTCGTTCTGGGCGAACGCGCTGGGGCCCATGGCCACGCTGTGGGTGCCCCAGGCGCGTGCGCCGTTGCCGAAGGCGGTGGCCCACTCGGCGGTGGCCTGGCTCTGCGCGCCCACCGCCACGGCGGCGTACTGGTTGGCCACCGCGGTGGTGCCGACGGCGACGGTGCGGTTGGCGCTGGCTTCGGCCAGGGCGCCGACCGCGGTGGAACTGTAGGCCGTGGCCAGCGCGCCGCCGCCCAGCGCGGTGGACAGCGGGCCGGTGGCCTGCGTGGCCTGCATTTGGGTGCCTTCGGCGCCGAAGCCCGGACTCATCTCCTCGCCCACGTCGACGATGCCGCCGACGGCGACGCTGGAGCGGTCGCTGGCGATCGCGCCGGCGCCGGCCGCCACGTTGTACTTGCCGCTGGCCTGGGCGCCGGCGCCCAGCGCGGTGGCGGCCAAGCCGGTGGCCGAAGTCTGCTGCAGGATCACCACGCCGTTGGGCTGGTAGGAGAAATCCAGGTCGAGCATGCCGCCGACGGCGGTGGTGGAGACCTCGGTGGCCAGGCTGTTGTGGCCCACCGCCACCGCGTGGTTGGCGTAGCCGACCGCACCGCCGCCGAGCGCGATGGTGCCGGTGCCGACCGCCGAGGCGGCCTCGCCGGCGGCCAGCGCTTCGTCGCCGTCGGCGTCGGCGCCGGCGTTGCTGTCGGCGCTGCCGGTGGCTTTGAAGTAGACGCTGGGGTCGTAGGTGGTCGCGGCCGGCGTGGCGCTGGCGTCGCTGGCCGTGGCGTCGGTGCCGGTGGACTGGGCTGTGCCGGTCGTCGTGGTGGTCGGCGTCTGCGCCATCGCCGTCGAAGTCAGGCACAGCGCGCAGGCCAGGGCCAGGGTGCTGTACGCGCGGGGAATCGGATGACGGGCGGCGGTGCCGCGCAGGGAAGAGCATGCGTTCATGGCGATCTCGGGCTGAAAAAACGGCAGGGCAGAAGGTGACGTCGGCGGCGCGTGTGCGCCTCCGCATCGGTCTGGAGTGGTCTGGAAACAGCGCCGTCGTCCCCGGGCGTGTTCCGTCATGCGAACTTAGGCCCGCCGTCACCGGCTTGTCACCTGCAAGTTCTCGCATGATCATCATCGGATTCTCACTGAACGGGAATGGAGCACGGCGGCATGGCGAAGGCGTTCTGGAACTGGCTGGGCCGCGCGCCGCTGGTGGACGAGGTGGATCGGCGCAATGCGCGGGTGATCCAGTTGCTGCTGCTGTTCCTGGCGGTGACCATTCCCGCCACGATCGTGGTGGCGGTGGTGCTGGCCTGGCCGGAGCTGCGCGGGCAGCCGCTGCCGCCGGGCATGCTGATTTCGTTGACCATGAGTCTGCTGATCGGGGTGTGCGCGGCGATCGGCTTCGTGCGCGTGCGCCATGGCGCCCTGCGCGGCGGCGTGCGGCTGCTGCTCGGGGCGATGCTCGGCTCGTTGCTGGTCAACGCCGCCATCCACGGCTTCCAGCGGCAGTTGCCGGATCAACTGGCGCAGATGCTGGTGCTGATCCTGGCCGGCCTGGTGCTGGGGCGCCGCGCGCTGTGGGTCACCTTCGTCGCCTTGCTGCTGATGCTCGGCGTCGGCGTGGGCCGCGACGCCCTGGCCGAACTGGCCGGCGCGCCGGCGCAGGCGCTGTTCAACGTGCTGCCGGTGCTGTTCAGTTACCTGCTGGTGACGCTGCTGCTGGACCGCACCACCGAGGCGCTGCGCGAGAGCCTGCGCGAATCCAACGCGCGCGGCCAGCGCCTGCAGCAGGAGATGCAGGAACGCGAACGCGCACAGACCCAGCTGATCCACGTGCAGAAACGCGAGATCACCGAGCGCATGGCCAGCGGCCTGGCCCACGACTTCAACAACATCCTGGCGGTGATGTCCGGCTTCGCCGCCGCGCGCCACGACGACGACCTGACCAGCGACGCGCAGCGCATCGCACAGCTGGAGGACAGCCTCGCAGCGGTGGAGGCATCGGCCGAGCGCGGCATGACCATCGTGCGCCGGCTGCTGCGCTTCAGCCGCCGCGACGCCGAGCATGTCGAACGCTTCGACGCCGCGGCCGCGGTGGAGGCCTTGCAGCCGATGCTGCGGCAGTTGCTGGAAGCGCGGATCGTGCTGCGCTGCGCGCTGCCGGCGGCGCCGGCGCCGATCCGTTTCGAGCGCAGCCAGTTCGACCTGATGCTGCTGAACCTGGCCTCCAACAGCCGCGATGCGATCGCCGACCGCGGCCATTTCGACATCGCCGTGTCCAGCGAGGACGAGGGCACCGTCATCGAGGTCGCCGACGACGGCCACGGCATGCCGGCGGAGGTGGCCGCGCAGGTGTTCGAGCCGTTCTACAGCACCAAGCCCGCCGACAGCGGCACCGGCCTGGGCCTGGCGGTGGTACGCGATCTGGTGGTGCGCGCCGGCGGCCGGATCCAGGTGCACAGCACGGTGGGCGTGGGCACGCGCTTCCGCATCGTGCTGCCGCACGCCGATTCGGTGGCGATGTAGCGCCTGCCTGGATGGTCTGCGCGCCGCGGCGCCGCGCGCGCGCGGTGCGCGTCAGCCGGCGGGATCGAAGATGTAGCCCTTGCCGTGCACCGCGGCCAGCGGCAGCGGCTCGCCGCAGCGGCGCTGCACCTTGCTGCGCAGGCGGTGCACCATCGAATCCAGGCGGTGCGCGTCGAAGTCGTACACGCGGTCGGTGAGGGCGGCGATCAAGGCCTCGCGCGCCACCAGCAGGCCCGGTTGCTCGAGCAGGCGCAGGCACAGCCGGCGTTCGCTGCCGGTCAGCGCGGCGGCGGCGCCGGACGGCGACAGCAGGCACCAGCCGTCTTCGCTCACCTGCCAGCGCCCGCGCGCCGGCGCCGCAGGCGGGCGCCCGCTCACGCGCCGCGCCAGGCTGTGCAGGGTCGCGGCCAGCAGGTCGATTTCCACCGGCTTGGACAGATAGGCGTCGGCGCCGCCGGTCAGGCCGCGGATGCGGTCCTCGGTCTGGCCCAGACTGGTCAGCATGACGATGCCCAGGTCCGGGTATTGCAGGCGCAGCGCGCCTGCCAGGGTGAAGCCGTCGGTGTCGGGCAGGCCGACATCCAGCACCACGATCTCGGCGCCCTCGCGCTGCACCCGCTGCTGCAGTTCCGCGCCGGTGCCGCAGCCGTCGGCGGCGAAGCCGAAACGGCGCAGGCCCGGCACCAGGATGCGATCGCGCAGTATCGGATCGTCCTCCAGGACCAGAGTGCGCAGGGCGGCGGCAGCGGGATCGGAAGTCATGCGCAGCCGCAGTGTAGCCGCAGCCGGCCGCTTGCGCGCGCCTGAACGGCGCCGCGCGGCGATTACGCGACGCAAACACCGGCGCTGGCAGACTCGCCGCTCCTCCGCACCGGCGCCCACGATGGCCTCGCGAATCGAAGACTACGCCTTGCTCGGCAACTGCCGCAGCGCGGCTCTGGTGGACCGTCGCGGCTCGATCGACTGGCTGTGTCTGCCGCGCTTCGATTCCGATGCCTTGTTCGCCGCCCTGCTCGGCGAACCCGACCACGGCCGCTGGGCGATCGCGCCGCAGGGCGACTTCACCAGCACCCGTGCCTACCGCGACGGCAGTCTGGTGCTGGAGACGCGGTTCGAGACCGACACCGGCGCGGTGGCGCTGCTCGACTTCATGGTCGCCAGCCACGACGAGGTGATGCACAACCACGTGGTGCGGATCGTGCGCGGACTGCACGGCCGGGTGCCGCTGCGCATGCAGCTGCAGCTGCGCTTCAACTACGGCCGCACCATTCCCTGGGTGTCGCAGATCGAGGGCGGCCTGCAGGCGGTGGCCGGGCCGGACCAGATCGCGCTGCGCAGCCCGCAGGCCATGCACGGCCACGGCTTCGCCACCGAAGCCGAGTTCGTGCTGGAGGCCGGCGAAAGCACCTGGTTCGTGCTCAGCCACGGCGCCTCGCAGTTGGAGCTGCCGCCGTTGCTGGCGCCGGAGCAGGCGCTGGCGCAGACCGAGGCGTTCTGGCACGGCTGGTCGCACCGCTGCCTGCATGCCGGCCCGTGGACCGAGGCGGTGCGGCGCTCGCTGGTGGTGCTGAAGGGCCTGAGTTACCTGCCCACCGGCGCCATCGTCGCCGCACCGACCACCTCGCTGCCCGAACGTCTGGGCGGCGAGCGCAACTGGGACTACCGCTTCTGCTGGCTGCGCGATGCGGTGTTCACCCTGACCGCGTTGCGCGCGGCCGGCTATTTCGACGAGGCTGCCGCGTTCCATGGCTGGCTGCAGCGCACCGTGGCCGGCTCGCCCGACCAGTTGCAGGCGCTGTACGGCATCGGCGGCGAACGGCGCATGTCCGAATGGCAGGTGGACTGGCTGCCCGGCTACGAGGGCGCCTCGCCGGTGCGCGTGGGCAATGCCGCGGTCGGCCAGTTCCAGCTCGACGTCTATGGCGAGGTGATCGCCGCGTTCCACCGCGGCCACCACGAGGGCATGGCCACGGCGGTGCATGGCCGCTCGCTGGCGCGGCAGTTGCTGGAGGTGCTGGAGCAGCGCTGGCGCGAGCCGGACGAGGGCATCTGGGAGATCCGCGACAAGCGCCAGCACTTCGTGCATTCCAAGGTGATGGCGTGGCTGGCGTTCGACTGCGGCGCGCGCGACGGCGTCACCGATGCCGATGCCGCGCAACGCGCGCACTGGCGCGCGCTGGCCGACGAGATCCATGCGCAGGTGCTGGCGCAGGGCGTGCACCGCGACGGCTACTTCGTGCAAAGCTACGGCAGCGAGCGGCTGGACGCGGCGACCCTGCTGATCCCGCTGGTCGGCTTCCTGCCGCCGGACGACCCGCGCGTGGCTGCCACCGCCGACGCCATCGCCGCCCGCCTGAGCATCGACGGCCTGGTCGAGCGCTACCGCGCCGACGACGCCAGCGGCGACGGCCTGCCGGCCGGCGAGGGCACCTTCATCGCCTGCAGTTTCTGGCTGGTGGAGAACTACACGCTGCTCGGCCGCGGCGAGCAGGCGCGCGCGCTGTTCGAGCGCCTGCTCGCGCTGTGCAACGACGTCGGCCTGCTGGCCGAGGAGTACGACCCGCGCAGCGGCCGCATGCTCGGCAATTTCCCGCAGGGCTATTCGCACGTGGCGCTGGTCCACGCGGCGCTGCGCCTGCATGGCTTGATCGGCGAACAGGACACCCATCCATGAGCGATGCCTCCCAGACCACTCCTCCCTGCCTGATCGTGGTGTTCGGCGCCCGCGGCGACCTGACCCGGCGCCTGGTGTTGCCGGCGCTGTACAACCTGCGCCACAGCGGTGCGCTGCCCGAGGAATTCGCGGTGATCGGCGTGGACCACGGCGCGGTCAGCGAAGTAGCGTGGCGGCGCATGCTCGGCGATGCGATGCGCGGGCTGATGGCCGACCGCGACGCAGAGTTCAAGGCCGATGGCCTGGACGAGGAGGTGTGGGGCTGGCTGCGTTCGCGCCTGCACTACCTGCGCGGCGACTTCAACGACGCAGCCACCTATCGCAGCCTGGGCGCGCTGCTGGAGAAGATCGGCGCACAGTACCGCACCGGCGGCAACGTGCTGTTCTACCTGGCCACCGCGGCGCGCTTCTTCGCTCCGGTGATCGAACAGCTGGGGTCGGCCGGGCTGGTCAAGCAGGGCGCCAGCAGCGGCTGGCGCCGGGTGATCGTGGAGAAGCCATTCGGCCACGACCTGCAGAGCGCACGCGAGCTCAACGCCATCGTCGGCCGCGTGCTGGACGAGGACCAGGTGTTCCGCATCGACCATTTCCTCGGCAAGGAAACGGTGCAGAACATCCTCGCCTTCCGCTTCGCCAACGGCCTGTTCGAGCCGGTGTGGAACCGCGACCGCATCGACCACGTGCAGATCACCGCGGCCGAGACCATCGGCGTGGAAGGCCGCGGCGGCTTCTACGACCCCACCGGCTGCCTGCGCGACATGGTGCCCAACCACCTGTTCCAGCTGCTGGCGATGATCGCGATGGAACCGCCGGCGGCCTTCACCCCGGCGGCGATGCTGCGCCGGCGTGCCGAGGTGATCGAGGCGGTGCGGCCGCTGAGTCCGGCCGACGTGGTCCGGGGCCAGTACGCGGCCGGCGCGATCGGTCGCAACGCCGTGCCGGGCTACCGCGAGGAAGACACGGTGCCGCCGGATTCCAACACCGAGACCTATGTGGCGATGAAGCTGCAGGTCGACACTTGGCGCTGGGCCGGCGTGCCGTTCTACCTGCGCACCGGCAAGCGCCTGCGCGAGCGCACCACCGAGATCGCGATCCGCTTCAAGCCGGCGCCGCTGGCACCGTTGCGCAGCGCCGAGATCGGCGGCTACGGCCCGGACTGGCTGGTGCTGCACATCCAGCCGGACGAGGGCATCTCGCTGCAGTTCGACGTCAAGCGCCCGGGCGCGCGGGTCAGCCTGGCGCCGGTGCGCATGGACTTCCGCTACCGCGACTGGTTCCCCAAGGAATACACGGTGGGCTACGAACGCCTGCTGCAGGACTGCATGCATGGCGAGGCCGGCCTGTTCCAGGACGCGACCATGGTCGAGGCGGCCTGGACCATCGTGCAGCCGATCCTCGACGCCTGGCAGACCTCGGCCGACGAGACCCCGCAGTACCCGGCCGGCAGTGCCGGCCCGGCCGCGGCCGATGCGTTGCTGGCGCTCAACGGCGGCCACACCTGGCGCACCCTCACCGCCGGGCGCCGCCC
>NZ_AQOI01000208.1:0-3224 GCF_000364665.1 Xanthomonas sp. SHU 199 | reverse complement strand
GCGCAGTTGCTGCTGGCCGAGCCGGCCGGCGCCGCCGACACCGCGCGCTCGCTGGCGGCCGGCGAGCGCCGCGTGGACATGGTCCCGGACACGCTCTGCGACGGCCTGCGCGGCACCCTCGGCGAACCCAACTTCGCCCTGCTGCACGGCCAGGCCGAGGTGCTGGTGGTGGAGGACGCGGCGACCGTGGCGGCGATGCGGCTGCTGTGGCAGGTGCTCAAGCAGGTGGTGGAGCCGTCCTCGGCGATCGCCCTGGCGGCGGTGCTGGCACAGCCGGCGCGTTTCGCCGGGCGCCGGGTCGGGGTGATCCTGTCCGGCGGCAACGTCGACCTGGACGCCTTGCCGTGGGGCGCGGCATGAGTGCGCGGGGCGGCTTCCGCTGGCTGCGCTGGCTGGTGCGCCTGGCGGCGCTGCTGGGGCTGTGGCTGCTGGGCGTGGCGATCTACATCGTCTGGGTCGGCGACCGCGACCAGGCGGCGCCGGCCGACGCGATCATCGTGCTGGGCGCGGCGGCCTACGATGCCAAGCCGTCGCCGGTGTTCGAGGAGCGCATCCGCCACGGCCTGGACCTGTATCAGCGCGGCTACGCGCCGACCCTGATCTTCACCGGCGGCTTCGGCAACGGCGCGCGTTTCGCCGAGTCGCAGGTGGCCCGGCGCTACGCGCTGCGCCACGACGTGCCGGCCGACGCGATCCTGATCGAGACGGTGTCGCGCACCACCCGGCAGAACCTGATCGAGGCGCGGCGGCTGATGCGCGAACACGGCCTGCACCGGGTGATCGTGGTCAGCGATCCGCTGCACATGGCACGGGCGCTGCGGCTGTGCCAGGAACTGCAGATCGACGCCCTGGCGTCGTCGACCCCGAGCAGCCGTTTCCGCAGCTTCCAGACCCGCTGGCGCTTCCTGCTGCAGGAGTTGTACTTCTTCCATCGCGACCTGCTGGAGCGGGGCGTTGAGCACGGCGGCGAGACCGTATGATGGGCCTTTCCACGGCCCGAGGGAGGCAGCCATGAGCAACCACGGAGTTCCTGCGCAGGACCAGACCATCGCCCTGGTGCAGGCCTATTACGCGGCGTTCAACCGCGGCGACTGGGACGGCATGCTGGGCATGCTCACCGACGATGTCGCCCACGATCTCAACCAGGGCGCGCGCGAGACCGGCAAGGAGGTCTTCGCCGCCTTCCTGCAGCGCATGAACGCCAGCTACCGCGAGCAGTTGCACGACATCGTGGTGCTGGCCGCGCAGGACGGCGGCCGTGCCGCCGCCGAGTACGTGGTGCATGGCGAATACCACCACACCGACACCGGCCTGCCGGAGGCGCGCGGCCAGCGCTACGTGCTGCCGGGCGGGGCGTTCTTCGACATCCGCGACGGCAGGATCGCCCGGGTGAGCAACTACTACAACCTGGAAGACTGGATCGCGCAGGTCTCCGCCTGAGCCGCGCGCCGGCCTGAGGCCGGCGCGTTCGCGCTGTCGCAAAACTGTCCGCCGGCCGTCATCTGCGGCCGCAGGCGCGGTGACTAAGGTCGCCGCGTCGACCGAGAGGACTGCCGATGCGCGCGCTGCTTCGTTCCCCGGCCGTCGCGGTGGCGCTGCTGGCCTGCACCCTCGCGCTGGCCCTGCTGGGCGCCCGCGGCATCTGGGATGCCGACGAGGGCCGCTACTCCAATGTCGCGCTGAACATGCTGCACAGCGGCGACTGGCTCACGCCCCGCCGCAGCGAGGACGTGGCGCACTGGACCAAGCCGCCGTTGACCTACTGGGCGATCGCCGCCAGCGTCGCCGTGTTCGGGCCGTCGCCCTGGGCGGCGCGGTTGCCGTCGGCGCTGTCCTACCTGCTGTGCGTGCTGCTGGTGTGGCGCCTGGCCGCGCGGCTGTTTCCCGAACGCCCTGAGCTGCCGGCGCAGGCGGCGCTGCTGTACGCGACCATGCTGGCCCCGTTCGGCGCGGCGCAATGGATTTCCACCGACTTCCTGCTCGCCGCCTGCGAGACCCTGGCGGTGTGGGCCTTCGTCGAAGCGCGGGCGCATCCGCCCGGACAGGGCAAGCGCTGGATCGCGGCGATGTGGGCCGGCTTCGCCCTGGCGTTCATGACCAAGGGCCCGCCTGGCCTGCTGCCGCTGCCGGCGCTGCTGCTGTTCAACGCGGTGACGCCCGGGCCGCCGCGGCGCGCGCTGCAGCTCTCCGGCATCGCCCTGTTCGTGGTGCTGGCGCTGCCCTGGTACCTGGCGGTGATCCACGGCCATCCGGGATTGCTGGAGTACTTCGTCGGCGACGAGGTGGTCAAGCGCGTGGCCAGCGATGCGTTCGGGCGCAACGCGCAGTGGTACGGCTGGGCGGTGGCGTATGCGCCGATCCTGGTCCTGGGCACGCTGCCGTGGACGCCGGCGCTGGCGCGTTGGGCCTGGCAATTGCCGCGGCAGCTGCGGCAGTGGTGGCGCGATCCGGCGTTGCGCCTGCAGCAGGCCGCGCCGCTGCTGCTGACCCTGTGGCTGCTGCTGCCGCTGCTGGTGTTGTGCCTGTCGCGCTCACGGCTGCCGCTGTACGTGCTGCCGCTGTTCGTGCCGCTGGCGTTGCTGGCGGCGTGGCAGCGCGCGCAGGAGGGCCGGGCGCCGTGGCGCTGGCCGTGGCTGCTGGGCTGGTGCGGATTGCTGCTGGCGCTCGAACTGGCCGTGGCGCTGCTGCCCACGCACAAGGATGCCGGCGCCTGGGCGCAGGCGATCGCGCAGCGTGCCGATGCGCCGGTGCGCGAGGTGGTGTTCGTCGAGGACATGGCGCGCTACGGCCTGCGCCTGGAGCTGGGCGCGCAGGTGCGCAAGATCCGCCTGGACCCGTTGCAGGACACGCCGCGCTTCGGTCCCGAATACGACGCCGATCTGCTCACGGTGTTGCGGCAACCGCGCGCCGGGCGGGTGTGGGTGTGCAAGCAGGAGGCCTGGCCGCAGGTGGCCGCGCGCATCGCTGCGCAGGGCGCGCAGGCGCAGGTGTTGGGGGCACCGTACCAGGGTCGGGTGCTGTTCCGGGTGCTGCCTGGCTCAGTCGCCGCGGCGGCGGATCGGGATCGCTGACAGCGGCACCGCGGCGATCTCGCCGCCGCCCTCGCGGATCGGCGCGCCCGGCGGCGGCGCCCAGGCGTGCGCGTAGATCACTTCCCACGTGCTGGGCAGGGTGCCGTCGGCGCCGCGCAGCGGCTCGTAGGCGGCGCTGGCGGCGGCGAAACG
>NZ_AQOI01000207.1:0-10380 GCF_000364665.1 Xanthomonas sp. SHU 199 | reverse complement strand
GGCCGGCTCGCCGCGGCCGTGGCGACTGCCGGTGTGGTGGCGCCGATGCCGGTGAGTTCGGCCAGGCGCTGACGCATCAGGTCGCCGAAGGCGCCGTCGGGAATCTGCGCCAGCATCGGCCGCGCGCGTTCGGCCAGGCGCGCCTTGCCGTCGAGCGTGCCGAGGTTGATCTCGCGCGAGAGTTCGTCGAAGAAGAACTGCGACAGCGGCGTGGCCTGGACCAGGCGCGCGTCGAAGGCCGCGGCGCCTTCCTTGCGCACGATGGTGTCCGGATCCTCGCCATCGGGCAGGAACAGGAAGAACGCCTGACGCCCGTCCTTCATCCGCGGCAGCACCGATTCCAGCGCCTTCCAGCCGGCGCGGCGGCCGGCGGCGTCGCCGTCGAAGCAGAAGAACACGTCCGGCGCGTTGCGGAACAGCAGTTCGGCATGGTCCGGCGTGGTCGCGGTGCCCAGCGTCGCCACCGCCTGGGTGACGCCGAACTGGAACAGCGAGACCACGTCCATGTAGCCCTCGACCACGATCAGCCGCTCGATCTTCTGGTTGGCCTGGCGCACCTGCCACAGGCCGTACAGTTCCCGGCCCTTGTGGAACAGCGCGGTCTCCGGCGAGTTCAGGTACTTGGGGCCGTCGTCCTTGTCGAGCACGCGGCCGCCGAAGGCGATGACCCGGCCGCGGCGGTCGAAGATCGGGAACATCACCCGGTCGCGGAACTTGTCGTAGACGTGGCCGCGGTCGTTCTTGGAGAACAGCCCGGCGCGGTCGAGCAGCTTGAGCCGGCGCTCGTCGGTGCCCAGCGCGTCCTTGAGCGCGCTGTAGCCGTCCGGGGCGTAGCCGATCTGGAAGCGCACGCGGTTCTCCGCGTCCACGCCGCGGCCGTCCAGGTAGGCGCGCGCCTTCTCGCTGCCGTCGAACTGGCGCTGGAAGAACTTGGCCGCCGCTTCCAGCGCGGAGTACAGGTCGCGATGGTCGTCGCCGGCGGCCTGGGCCGCGCCACGCTGCTGGGCGTCGCGTGGGATCTCCATGCCGGCGCGCTTGGCCAGCTCGTCGACCGCGTCGAGGAATTCGAGGCGGTCGTAGTTCATCAGGAAGCTGATCGCGGTGCCGTGCGCGCCGCAGCCGAAGCAGTGGTAGAACTGCTTGGTCGGCGACACCGTGAACGAGGCCGAACGCTCGTCGTGGAACGGGCAGCGCGCCGCGTACTCCTTGCCCTGGCGCTTCAGCGGCACGCGCGTGCCGATCACCTCGACGATGTCGGTGCGTGCGAGCAGGTCGTCGATGAATGCGTCGGGGATGCGGGCCATCCGCATAGGATGCCACGCGCGTGCGCCGTCACGCTGGCCGCGCGGCCTGCGTGTGGTTCAGCGCCGTGCGGTCAGGGCGTCGGCGGTGCCTGCGCAGCGCTGCGCGGGTCGATCCCGGCCGCGACGAGCTTGCTGTGCGAGCGCAGCCGCTCGTCGATCACCGCGGTGATCAGCGCGCCGACGAAGAACACCACGGTGGCGTAGTAGATCCACACCAGCAGGATCACCAGCGCGCCCATCGAGCCGTAGGCGCTGCCCGGCGCGGCGGTGGCGATGTACAGGCCGATCGCGTAGCGCCCGGCCACGAACAGGCAGGCGGTGATCGCGCCGCCGATGATGGCCTGGCGCCATTCCACGCGGCGGTCGGGCAGGTAGTGGTAGAGCACGGCGAAGGCCAGCACGTAGATCGCCAGGGTCGAGACGTAGCCGACCGCCGGCAGCACCGACGGCATCCGCGCGAACACCACCTGCAGCACGGTGGTCAGGATCATCGAGATCAGCAGCAGGAAGCCCAGCGCGAATACCACGCCGAAGGAGAACACGCGCTTCTTCAGCCAGGCCATGAGGCCGTCCAGGCGCTGCTTGTCGGTGCGGAAGATCAGGTTCAGCGCGTTCTGCAACTGCGCAAACACCGCGGTGGCGCCGACGAACAGCAACAGGGTGCTCCACAGCCCCGCCAGCGAGCCCACGCTGGGCTGGTTCTTGGCGTTGTCGATCACCGTCTGCGCGACCTCGCGCGCGCCGTGCCCGGCCAGTTGCCCGATCTGCGCGATCAGCGCCTCCTGCGCCTGCGGATACAGCGAGGCGGTGAGCCACAGCAGCAGCACCAGCAGCGGCGCCAGCGACAGCAGCGCGTAGAACGACAGCGACGCCGCCTGGGTCATCACGTCGATCTCGACGAAGCGCCGCACCAGCGCGGCCGGCAGGCTCTGCTGCAGGCGGTCGAGATGTTTGTGCAGGCGATCGGACGACAGGGGCATGGACATCGGCGCGGGACCTTCGGCGCGCGGCGTCGCAACGCCGGTCCCGCACTGCGCGCAGAAGGGGGCGCGGGCTTGCCGGCGTTGTAGCAGCCCGTCGTCGAAAGGCGGGTGAAACCCGCCGCGCGCGCTAACGCATCGGTGCGGTCAGCCGGCCAACTGCTGCTTGACCAGCACCGAGACCTGGCCCATGTCGGCCTTGCCGGCCAACATCGGCTTGAGCACGGCCATCAGCTTGCCCATGTCGGCCGGGCCAGCGGCGCCGGTCTGCGCCTTCGCCGCCTGGATCGCGGCGACGATCTCGGCCTCGCCCATCTTGCTCGGCAGATAGCGCTCGATCACCACGATCTCCTCGCGCTCCACCTGGGCCAGGTCGTCGCGGCCGGCGGCCTCGTACTGGCTCACCGAGTCCTTGCGCTGCTTGACCATCTTGTCCATCACCGCGATCACCGCGGCGTCGTCCATCTCCACGCGCTCGTCCACTTCCTTCTGCTTGATCGCGGCGTTGATCAGCCGGATCACGCCCAGGCTGTGCTTGTCGCCGGACTTCATCGCGGCCTTCATGTCGTCGGTGAGCTGCTGCTTGAGGGTCATGAGGGGCTCCACAGGAGAGAAAAAAGGGAAAGGGCATTCTAGGCAAGCGCGCTGGCGCAGGCCGTGGCCGAGGTGGCACGCGGGTGCCGAGGGACAGGGATGGGACCGATGCCCGCGCGGGGCGGAGCGCCTGGCCAAGGTGGAAGACGCACAAAAAGCCGGCGACGCTTGCGCGTGCCGGCTTCGTGGGCTTACCGTAGCGGATGCCGAAACCGGCACATCCCGCTACCGCAGGCCGCGATCCTCAGTACAGACGCTGGCGCTTGGTGACGTCGCGCGAGGTGCGACGCAGCTGGCGCTTCACCGCGGCAGCGGCCTTGCGCTTGCGTTCCTGGGTCGGCTTTTCGTAGAACTCGCGCTTGCGGGTTTCGGCCAGCACGCCGGCCTTTTCGCAGGTGCGCTTGAAGCGACGGAGCGCAAACTCGAAGGGCTCGTTCTCGCGGACTTTAACGCTGGGCATGGAATCTCCGGGACACAATGGTGACCGGGTCAGGCCCGGCGAGCCGCACATTATAGCGACAGATTTCGCGGCTGCAAGCACCCCGTTTGGCCTGCCGCCGATTCGGCCGCACAATGCACCCCATGAACGTGCTCGGCATCGAATCCAGTTGCGACGAAACCGGCGTCGCCGTCTACGACACCACCCGCTCCGGGGCGGCCGCGCTGCGTGCGCATGCGCTGTACAGCCAGATCGCCCTGCACGCCGAGTACGGCGGGGTGGTGCCGGAGTTGGCCAGCCGCGACCACGTGCGCAAGTTGCTGCCGCTGATCCGCCAGACCCTGGCCGAGGCCGGCCTGCAGGTGCGCGACCTGGACGGGGTGGCCTACACCGCCGGCCCGGGCCTGGTCGGCGCGCTGCTGGTCGGTGCCGGCGTGGCCCGGGCCCTGGCCTGGGCGCTGGAGGTGCCGGCGATCGGCGTGCACCACATGGAAGGCCACCTGCTGGCGCCGTTGATGGAGGATCCGGACCCGGTGCATGGCGCGCCGGCGCCGCCATTCGTGGCGCTGCTGGTCTCCGGCGGCCACACCCAGTTGATCGCGGTGGAGGCCATCGGCCGCTATCGCCTGCTCGGCGAGACCCTGGACGACGCCGCCGGCGAGGCCTTCGACAAGACCGCCAAGCTGATGGGGCTGCCGTATCCGGGCGGCCCGCAACTGGCGGCGCTGGCCACGCAGGGCACCTCGGGGCGCTTCCGCTTCGCCCGGCCGATGACCGACCGGCCCGGCCTGGACTTCAGCTTTTCCGGGCTCAAGACCCAGGTGCTGCTGGCCTGGCGCGACAGCGACCAGTCCGACGCGGTGCGCGCCGATATCGCCCGCGGCTTCGAGGACGCGGTGGTGGACACGCTGGCGATCAAGTGCGAGCGCGCTTTGGAGGCGGCCGGCAGCGACACCATCGTGGTGGCGGGCGGCGTCGGCGCCAACCTGCGCCTGCGCGCCAAGCTGCAGGCGATGGCGCAGGCCCGTGGCGGCCGTGCCTGCTTCCCGCGCCCGGCGTTGTGCACCGACAACGGCGCGATGATCGCCTTCGCCGGCGCCCTGCGCCTGCAGGCCGGCCTGCACGACACCGCGTCCGCGGTGCAGGTGACGCCGCGCTGGGACATGGCGACGCTGCCGCCGTTGGCGGCAGCGCGGGATTCGGGAGTGGGGATTCGGGATTCGTAACGCGCTGCTTTTGCTGTTGCTCTTACCATTCCCCAATCCCCAATCCCCAATCCCTGCTCCCAATGGATAAAGTCTTCATCGAAGGTCTGGAAATCGACGCGCTGATCGGCATCTACGATTGGGAGCGGCGGATCCGGCAGACGCTGCGCTTCGATCTGGAAATGGGCTTCGACAACCGCAAGCCCGCGGCCAGCGACGACATCGCCGACACGCTCAACTACAAGGCGGTGAGCAAGCGTCTGGTGGAACTGGTCGAGCAGTCCGGCTACGGGCTGGTGGAAACCCTGGCCGAGCGCTGCGCGGAAGCGGTGCTGCATGAATTCGACGTGCAGTGGCTGCGGCTGAAGCTGAGCAAGCCGGGCGCGGTGCGCGGAGCGCAGGCAGTGGGGGTCATCATCGAGCGCAGCCGCGCATGAGCACGCAGGCATCGCTGCCATTCGCCAGCGCCGCGCCGGCGGCGCTGCCCGGCGCGCGTTTCTTCGCCGACCTGCAGCACACCCTGGCGCCGTATCCCTGGGCCTACGACGCGATGGTGATCGTGGCGCTGCTGCTGGCGGCGTGGCTGGCCAACTGGGTGACCAAGCGGATCCTGCTGCGCGGGCTGCGGCGGGCGCTGCGCGCCACCGTGCTCAGCGACAAGGAAGTGAAGCTGAGCGTGATCCCGCGCCTGGCCAATGTGATCCCGGCGCTGGTGCTGTCGCTGGGCATCGGCGCGGTGCCGCACCTGCCGGCGGCGATGGTCAGCGTGGTGCGCAACGTCTGCGCCGCCTTCATCGTGCTGACCGTGGCGCTGGCCTTGTCGCGGGTGCTGGATCTGCTCAACCACGTCTACGAACGGCGCCCGGATGCGCACAACAAGCCGATCAAGGGCTACATGCAGTTGCTCAAGATCGTGCTCGGCGTGGTCGCGGCGGTGCTGATGGTGTCGGTGCTGGTCGACAAGTCGCCGGTGATCCTGCTGTCGGGCGTGGGCGCGATGATGGCGGTGCTGATCCTGGTGTTCCAGGACACCCTGCTGTCGCTGGTGGCCAGCGTCACCATCAGTTCCAACGACATGGTCCGCGTCGGCGACTGGATCGAGATGCCGCAGCAGAACGCCGACGGCGACGTGATCGACATCGCGCTGCATACGGTCAAGGTCCAGAACTGGGACAAGACCATCACCACCATCCCGATCAAGAAGCTGATCAGCGACTCGTTCAAGAACTGGCGCGGGATGAGCGAGGCCGGTGGGCGCCGGATCAAGCGCGCGCTGTACCTGGACCAGCACAGCGTGCGCTTCCTCGACGCTGCCGAGATCGAGCAGATGCGGCAGTTGACCGTCCTGCGCGAGTACATCGACCGCAAGCGCGACGAACTCGGCGCCTGGAACGGGGCGCTCGCCGAACGTGGGGTGGCGCCGATCAACGGCCGCCGGATCACCAACCTCGGCACCTTCCGCGCCTATGTCGAGCACTATCTGCGCGCCAGCCCGCACGTGCGCCAGGACATGACCCTGCTGGTGCGGCAACTGGAGCCGGGCGCCAACGGCCTGCCGCTGGAGCTGTACTGCTTCGCCAACGACACCCGCTGGGCGATGTACGAGCAGATCCAGGCGGACCTGTTCGATCACCTGCTGGCGATCCTGCCCAATTTCGACCTGCGCGTGTTCCAGGCCTCCAGCGACGCGATGTTCATGGACAGCGCGCGGATCCGCCGCGCCCCGGACGCCGTGCCGCCGCCGGCGGCTTGACGGCTGTCACGTCTGCGGGCATGTTGCGGGACAACATGCCGGCGCCTCTCGCCGCCGGCCCGCAGCAACAAGGGGCGCGATGGACTGGAGCAAGTACCGCACGGCCACCTTCGACGAGCTGATCCAGTCCGACGGGCAGCCACGTCCGGCCGCGCGCCGGGTCATCGAGTACCTGTCCAGCCTCAGTGGACGCGAATTGTCCGAACGCCAGCTCGCCGCCGATGTCGCCGCGCGGGTCATGGGCATCACCTTCACCGTCTACTCCGACGGCCGTAACGTCGATCGCACGCTGCCGTTCGACCTGATCCCGCGGGTGATCCCGCTGCACGAATGGCAGCGCACCGAGGCCGGGCTGAAGCAGCGCATGCGCGCGCTCAACCTGTTCATCGGCGACATCTACGGCGCCCAGCGCATCGTCAAGGACAAGGTGTTCCCGGCGATGCTGCTGGAGCATTCGGTGAACTTCCGCCCGCAGTGCGTGGGCATAACCCCGGCACTGGGGGTGTGGGCGCACGTGTGCGGTTCGGACCTGGTGCGCGACGCCGACGGCACGCTGTACGCGCTGGAGGACAACCTGCGCATCCCCAGCGGCGTGTCGTACATGCTCGAGAACCGCATGGTCGCCAAGCGGGTGTTCCCGGAACTGTTCGAGACCAGCGCGATCCTGCCGGTGGACGATTACCCGGCGCAGCTCTACGACACCCTGGCGGCGCTGTCGCCGCGCCCGGGCGACCAGCCGGTGATCGCGTTGCTGACCCCGGGCATCTTCAACAGCGCCTACTTCGAGCATGCCTACCTGGCGCAGGCGATGGGCATCGAACTGGTCGAGGGCGACGATCTGTTCGTGGCCGACGACGACTGCACCTACATGCGCACCGTGTACGGACCGCGCCGGGTCGACGTGATCTACCGCCGGGTCGACGACCTGTTCCTGGACCCGGAGGCGTTCCGCGCCGATTCGGTGCTGGGCGTGGCCGGGCTGATCCGCAGCTGGCGCGCCGGCAAGGTGGCGCTGGCCAATGCGCCGGGCGCCGGCGTGGCCGACGACAAGGTGGTGTTCGCCTACGTGCCGAAGATGATCCGCTACTACCTGGACGAGGAGCCGATCCTGCCCAACGTGCCCAGCTACCTGTGCCATGACGACAAGGACCGCCAGTACGTGCTCGAGCATTTGGACGAGCTGGTGGTGAAGCCGGCCAACGAGTCCGGCGGCTACGGCATGCTGATCGGCCCGCGCTCGACCACGCGCCAGCGCGAGCAGTTCCGCAAGCTGATCCTGGCCGACCCGCGCAACTACATCGCGCAGCCGACCCTGGGCCTGTCCACCGCGCCGATCGTGACCGAGGCCGGGCCGGCACCGCGGCACCTGGACCTGCGCCCGTTCATCCTCTCCCGCGAGGACGTCTACGTGACCACCGGCGGGTTGACCCGGGTGGCGATGGAGGAGGGCTCGCTGGTGGTCAATTCCTCGCAGGGCGGCGGCGCCAAGGACACCTGGGTGGTGGACCTGGACGAGGAGCTGGACTGATGCTCTCGCGCGTCGCCGACAACCTCTACTGGTTCAGCCGCTACGTGCGCCGCGCCGAGACCACCGCGCGGCTGGTCGGGGTGGGCAGCCTGCTGCAGCTGGACCTGCCGCGCTCGGTGCGTTTCGCCTGGCGGCCGATGATCGACACGGTCGGCGCCGGCGAGATCTTCGCGCTGTGGTTCCCCAACGCCGGCGACGACGTCGGCGACGCCGACGTGGTGCGCTTCCTGCTGCTGGACGAACGCAATCCGTCCTCGCTGCGCAGTTCGGTGCAGTACGCGCGCGAACTGCTGCGCAGCATCCGCGACACCCTGCCGCAGGAGATCTGGGAAGCGGTCAACGACCTGCACCTGTACATCGACGCCAACGGCGAGCGCAGCGTCGGCCGCCGTTACCGCATGGAGTTCCTGGGCCACGTGACCGACGCCTGCCTGAAGGTGTCCGGGCTGCTGACCGCCAACGTCAGCCGCGACATCGGCTTCCAGTTCCTGCGCCTGGGCACGGCGATCGAACAGGCCGACATGACCACGCGCATCATCGATGCCGGTGCCTCGGGCCTGATCACCCCGCGCAAGGCCGACGACCGCGAGGCCTACCAGGCCATGCAGTGGATGAGCGTGCTGCGCGCGCAGGCCGCCTACCAGATGTACCGCCGCCACGTGCGCCAGCGCGTCACCGGCGAGCAGGCGCTGCGGTTCCTGCTGCAGAACAACGACTTCCCGCGCAGCGTGCAGTTCTGCCTGGTCCGCGCCCAGCACATCCTGCCGACCATGCCGCCGCGGCCGCCGGTGGAGCGCGCGCTGATGCGCATCAGCGGGCTGGTGCGCAATGCCGACCCGGCGTACCTGGCACAGCACAACCCGGCCGGGTTCATGGACGAGATCCAGACCCACCTCGGCCACCTGCACAGCGCCATCGCCGAGGCCTACTTCAGCTCCTGAGCTGAGGCGGGCGGCCTGTGCGCTGCGCCAGCGGCCGGCCGCGGCGATCCGGGATCAGCGCCGGGCTGAGCCGGGCCCGGCTCTCCCTCCAGTCCCCCTAGGCGGCGCCCCTTCGCAGGCGTATGGTGCGCAGCGGCCGGGCCGGCCCCGGTCGGTAGACAGTTTTATGAATAGGCGATTCCGGCGCCGGAACTTGCCCCATCGACTGGCCGCAGAGCTAGAATTGGCGGCTATGTAAACGTTTTCTCAAAGGACCCCATGGCTTCGGATCGTATCGAATCGCTCATCGCCCGCATGACCGTCGAGGAGAAGGTCGGCCAGCTCGGCGTCTTCGCCGACATGGTGCGCCCGTTCGCCCCCGACGTGAATCCGGAAGCCAACGTCCGCAATGCCGACGAGGTGCTGCAGCAGGTGCGCGCCGGCCGGGTCGGCTCGCTGTTCAACGGCGTCGGCGCGGAACTGGGGCGGCGCATCCAGCAGGTGGCGCTGGAGGAGAGCCGGCTGGGGATCCCGGTGATCCTGGCTGCGGACGTGATCCACGGCATGCGCACGGTGTTCCCGATCCCGCTGGGCGAGGCCGCCAGCTTCGAGCCGGAACTGGCCGAGCGCACCGCGCGCGCCACTGCGGTCGAGGCCACCGCCGCCGGCATCCACTGGACCTACGCGCCGGCGGTGGACATCGCCCGCGACCAGCGCTGGGGCCGCGGTGCCGAAGGCGCCGGCGAGGATGTGGTGCTGGGCTGCGCGTTCGCTGCCGCGCGCGTGCGCGGCTTCCACGGGCCGGACCTGCGCGCCGACGACGCCTTGCTGGCCACGCCCAAGCACTTCGCCGCCTATGGCGCGGTCGCCGCCGGCATGGAGTACGCCAGCGTCGACATCGCCCCGCAGACCCTGCGCGACGTGCATCTGCCGCCGTTCCAGGCCGCCTTCGAGGCCGGCGCGCTGAGCGTGATGACCTCCTTCAACGACATCAACGGCGTGCCGGCCAGCGCCAACCACGAACTGCTGACCGAGATCCTGCGCGGCGAATGGAAATTCCCCGGCGTGGTGATCTCCGACTACACCGCCGACATGGAGCTGATCGCGCACGGCTATGCCGCCGACGAGCGCGACGCGACCAAGAAGGCGTTCCTGGCCGGCATGGACATGAGCATGCAGAGCGGCTTCTACGCCGCGCACCTGCCGTCGCTGGTGGAGGACGGCGAGGTGCCGATGGCGCTGCTGGATGCCTCGGTGCGCCGCGTGCTGGAACTGAAGGAGGCGATCGGCCTGCTCGACGATCCGTACCGTTCGCTGGACCCGGCGCGCGAGGCCGACCTGTCGCACATCGCCGCGCACGATGCGCTGGCGCGCGACGCGGCGCGGCGCTCGATCGTGCTGCTGAAGAACGACGGCCCGGTGCTGCCGCTGCGCAAGCAGGGCCAGAAGATCGCGCTGATCGGCCCGTTCGCGCAGGACCGCGACAACATCGAGGGCTGCTGGACCCTGTTCGGCGACAAGAGCCGCTACGTGACCCTGGAAGCCGGCGTGCGCGCCGCGCTGGACGACGCGCAGGCGCTGACCGTGGTGCCCGGCTGCGGCCTGGAAGCGCCGCTGGACGGCGGCATCGAGGCGGCGGTGGCCGCCGCGCGCGCCA
>NZ_AQOI01000206.1:0-2834 GCF_000364665.1 Xanthomonas sp. SHU 199 | reverse complement strand
CAGGCGCGGCTGGCCGCGGTCGCGCCGCTGCTGCCGCACGCGACCCTGGCGGACACCGCGCAGCGGCTGGTCGCCGGCGATCTGTCCGCCTCCATGGCCGAGGGCGCGCTGTCCGCGACGCAACTACGGCTGGCCTACGCGGCGGCCTTCGGCACGCTCACCCGGGTGCTGGCGGCGATCACCGCGCTGGCGGCGATCGCGATCTGCCTGTTGCTCGGGCGCACGCCGCAACACGCGGTGGATGGGGGCCTTTGATCGCGTTAGGAGACCCGCCTGTAGGACCGGCAATGCAGGCCGCAGCTAGAAACGACGCAAAGGCCTGTCCCTGTTGGAGCGGCTTCAGCCGCGACGGGCGTTACCGTAGTCATGAGTCGCAGCTGCGCCGCGCGCAACCGCGGCCGGCATGCGCCGCAGCGGTCAATGGACGGTGGCTACCGGCAGCTCCAGCGCCAGCAGCGCCTGCGCGGTCTGCTGCGCCTGCACCCGCAGCTCGGGAATCGCCAGGCTTTCCCACAGGCTGCCGATGCGCAGGCTGCCGAGTACGCGGATCCGCGGCGTGGCGCGGCCGTCGGCGTCGAGCAGCGCGCCGTCGGCGGCGCTGCCCACGCCGATGCCGTGCGGGCCCGGCTGCGCATGGCCGCAGCCGAGCAACTGGTGCAGCAGCGGATTGCGCATGGTCTGTGCGCGCAGTTCGACGCCGGTGGCATTGATCACACAGTGCGCGTCGAGCTGCAGCGGCACGCCGTCGGCGCCCATGCCGTTGACCTGCACGCAGGCGCCGACCGGGAATACCGTATCCAGCCGCGCGCGGTGCAGGCGCAACTGACCGACCCGGCGCATCGCCTGCAATTGCGCGAACACCGGCGCGGCGATGCGATGCCGGTGCACGTCCCAGTAGCGCACCACGTGGCGCAGGAAGCGGCGCTGCTCGGTCACCGACAGCGACTGCCACAGCGCCTGGCTCAGCGGGCGTATCCGGTCCATCACGCTCTGCCAGGGCCGGCCCTGCGCCTGTGCCGCGGCGGCATGGCGACGCAGCGCGCGCACCCGCTGGCGCAGCGGCATCGCCAGCAATGCCTGCGCATCGAAGTCGGCCGGCGCGCCATGCGCGGCATGCGGCAACGGCAGCAAGGCGTGCCGCGAGACCACGTGCACCGGGCCGCGGTGCGCATTGGCCAGCAGCGTCAGCACGCTGTCGGCCATGCTCAGGCCGGAGCCGACGATGCACACCGTGGCCTCGCGCGGAATCGCCTGCAACTGCGCATAGTCCCAGGCCTCGATCCGCGACGGCGCGTCGAGACCGGGAGCGCCGCGCGCCGGCAGCGGACGCAGGCTGTTGCCCAGCGCCAGCACGGTGGCGCCGGCATGCAGCTGTCCACCTTCGTGCAATTGCAGAATCTGAGCGCCGGTCGGCTGCGGATGCAGCGCCAGCACCCGCGCCTGGCGCCATTGCAGGCGCGCCGGCCCGGCGGTCTGCGCCTGCCACAGGCGTGCGCGCAGATAGGCGGCGTAATGGCGACGCTGCACATAGGCCTCGGCCAGTGCGGCGCGCGACAGCTGCGGATACAGCGCCTGCTGCTGCAGCCAGTCGAGAAAGTCGTCGGGCGCCTCGGCGAAGGCGCTCATGCGCCCGGCCGTCACGTTCAACAGGTGCTCGGCGCAGGGCGTCGCATAGGCCACGCCCTGCGCCAGCGCCGGCCGCGATTCGATCAGTTGCACGCGCAGCGCGGTGCCGGCCTGGCGCAGCAACTGCAGCGCGACCAGCACGCCGGCCGCGCCGCCGCCGACGATGGCGATGTCGCAGTCGTCGTCGGCCGGTTCGCTGGGCACAAGCTCATTCATGCCGCGATTGTAAGGGAAGCCCCCACCGGCCCGGCCCGCGGCTGAGAACCGTGGTGCATGTGCCGGCGATCGCGCATGAGTACGTCATGCGCCCGTCATCGGCATGCGTCACATCAGCGCATCGGCCAGGCGCGCGATGCCTTCGCGGCTGCGCCGCCAGGCCGGCCGCTTGCGCCAGTCCTGCAGCGTCAGCACCCGCGCATCGGCCAAGTAGTCGGCCTCCACCGCGCGCAGCCGCTGCACCACCGCGGCGCTGTAGCACAGCATGCCGACCTCGGCGTTCAACGCGAACGAGCGGATGTCCAGGTTGATCGAGCCGACCAGGGCGATGCCCTCGTCCACGCTCAGGTGCTTGGCGTGCAGGAAGCACGGCCGGTACAGCGCGATCTTGACCCCGCTGCGCAGCAGTTCGTCGTAATAGGCTTCCTGCGCCCAGGCGGTGAGCCGCTGGTTGTTGCTCTCGGACAGGATCAACTGCACGTCCACCCCGGACAGCGCGGCGATGCGCAGTGCGCTGAGCGTGGCCTCGTCCGGCACGAAGTACGGCGTGACCATGACGATGCGCCGCCGTGCCAGATGGATCAGCGCGTTGACCGTGTCGCGGGCGTTCTCGAACGGGTACGCCGGCCCGCTGGGCAACAGCTGCGCGGCGACGCCGCCGCCGTGGATGGAGGCGGGCGCGACCACGCTCAGGCGCTGCCCGGTCTCGATGAACCAGTCGCTGGCGAACACCGCTTCCAGGTGCGCCACCACCGGCCCCTGCACCCGCGCCACCAGCTCGCGGTTGGGATGGCCAGGGACGAACTGCGGTTCGGCCAGGTTTTGCGAGCCGATGTAGCCGACGCGGTTGTCGATCACCGCGATCTTGCGGTGGTTGCGCAGGTCCATGCGGCCGCTGCGGCGCCAGCGCAGCCCGCCCGGCAGCAACGCCTGCACCTCGACCCCGGCCGCGTGCAGGCGCTTGCGGTAGCGGCGCAGGCCGCGGCGGCCAC
>NZ_AQOI01000205.1:0-1112 GCF_000364665.1 Xanthomonas sp. SHU 199 | reverse complement strand
TTAGGGGCGACATGTCCAGATACAAGGAGCGGCTTCCGCCGCGGCCGGCATCACCGGGCGCGCCCTGGTTGCGGCAGATCGCGAACGCCGCCCGGATATGCGCCTAGGACTGCGCGCGGCGCGCCGCCAGTTGCGCGCACAGCGCAGTAGCAGCGAACAGGCTGGACGGATCGGCCACGCCGCGGCCGGCCAACTCCAGTGCGGTGCCGTGGTCGACCGCCACGCGTGGGTAGGGCAGGCCCAGGGTCAGGTTCACCGCCTGCTCGAAGCCGCTGTACTTGAGCACCGGCAGCCCCTGGTCGTGGTACATCGCCAGCACCGCGTCCACGCTCGCCAGCTTCTGCGGCAGGAACGCGGTATCGGCCGGCAGCGGGCCGAGCAGGCGCATGCCCTCCGCGCGCAAGGCGTCCAGCACCGGCTGCATCACCTGGATTTCCTCCAGGCCCAGGTGGCCATCCTCGCCGGCATGCGGGTTCAGCCCCAGCACCGCGATGGTCGGCGCGGCGATGCCGAACTCGCGACGCAAGGCGGCCTCGGTGATGCGCAGGCTGCGTTCCAGCAGGGCCGGCGTGAGTGCATCGGCGACCGCGCGCAGCGGCAGGTGGGTGGTGACCAGGGCCACGCGTACGATGGCATTGGCCAGCATCATTACCACCTCGCGGCCGGCATGTTGGGCCAGCAGTTCGGTGGTGCCGGTGTAGGCGATGCCGCCGGCGTTGATCGCCGCTTTGTGGACCGGGCCGGTCACCACGCCGTCCAGTTCCCCGCGCAGGCAGGCATCGGCCGCCTGGGTCAGTGCGGCGATCACCGCAGCCGCGTTGGCCGGTTCGGTCGCGCCAAAGCGGCTGGGCACGGCATTGGCGACCGTGCGCAGGCGCAGGTCGCCAGGGGCGAGGGCGGGGCTGGATTCGGGCAGCAGCTGCAGCGGCAGCGACAGCGCCGCCGCGGCGGCGCGCAAGGTGTCGGGATCGGCGAAGGCCAGGAGCTGGCAGTCGTGACGCGGCTGTTGCGCCAGCCGCACGCACAGCTCCGGGCCGATCCCGCCCGGCTCGCCCGGCACCAGCGCGAGCGAGGGGCGCATGGATCAGGGCTTGGCGGCGGGCGCCGGCGCG
>NZ_AQOI01000204.1:0-4066 GCF_000364665.1 Xanthomonas sp. SHU 199 | reverse complement strand
CCAGCCCCACCCAGGTGCCGCCGGAGCGCAGGTCGCGCCCGGCCAGCAGGCGCTGCGCCGGGGCCGGCCAGCGCTGCAGCGGCGCGGTCGGGCGGGCGTGGAATTCGTCGCGGTTGCCGACCAGCAGCAAGCGCCATCGCGGGTGCGCAGCGTGCGCGAGAACGACCAGACACATGCCCGGCAGTGTGCGCGCTTGCGCAACGCGGCGCGAGCCTGGGCGCCATGTCGACGGCCGGTGACGACCGCCTTAACGCCGCGTACACAGGCCTGAATTTCCGTTCAATCTCAAAATTTGAGACGAAACAGTAACTTGTGGATAAGCCTTGAACAAGTCTCTAAAGATCGTTGCAAACCATTGATCCCGCTAGCGATTTACCGCTCGCAAAGTTGTTGACAACCCGTTGCGCGCTGCTAAGGTGGGCACTTGAGGGGAAACCGGGTTTTTTGTGGTTTTTCGTGGTTCAATGACCGCCCAGGCGGATTCGGAAAGGTGCAGGCGTCGTGTTTCAGGGCGAGACCGCAATCACTGTGGACGACAAGGGGCGTATGGCGGTTCCCACCGCGTACCGCGACCTCGTCGCGCGCGTGAGCGGCAATCGGCTGGTGCTGACCTACAACCCGTTCGAGGCCGGCTGCCTGTGGCTGTATGCGGAGAAGGAGTGGGAGCGGGTCCGTGACGACGTCATGGCCAAGCCCAACACCCAGCGCGTGGTGCGGGTCCTGCAGCAAAAGCTGGTGGGTTCGTCGGCGGCGCTGGAGCTGGACGCCAACGCCCGCATCACCATTCCGCCGAGCCATCGCGCCGCGGTGGGCATTGAAAAGCGCGCCGTGCTGTTGGGCATGGGCGACAAGTTCGAACTGTGGAGCGAGCAGGCTCATCGCGCACTGATCCAGCAGACGTTGTCTGACGAGGATCTGGGCGATGGATTGCTCGATCTGAAGTTGTGAGTCGGGGTGTCCGGATGCGCGGACAGGCGCAGGCCGGTCACCTCCCGGTGTCGCAACCATCGGCGGCGCATGTGCCGGTGTTGTTCGCGCAGGTCCTGGACGGGCTGCAGGTGATCGAAAACGGAATCTATCTGGATGGCACGTTCGGGCGTGGCGGACACGCGCGCGGGGTGCTGCACAAACTCGGCCCAGGAGGCCGGCTGCTGGTGATGGACAAGGATCCCGAGGCGATCGCCGAAGCCGAACATGCGTTCGGCGGCGACGCGCGCGTGTCCATCTATCGCGGCAGCTTCGCCGAGCTGGGCCAGTGGGACGCCGCCGTTGCCCTGGACGGAGTGCTGTTCGACCTGGGCGTGTCCTCGCCGCAGCTGGACGTGGCCGCGCGCGGCTTCTCCTTCGGCAAGGACGGCCCGCTGGACATGCGCATGGACCCGGACGCTGGCGAGAGCGCCGCGCAGTGGCTGGCGCGCGCCGAGGAGCGCGAGATCGCCGACGTGCTGTGGACCTACGGTGAAGAGCGGCAGAGCCGGCGCATCGCCCGCGCCATCGTCGCCCGCCGCGAGAAGCAGCCGCTGACCCGCACCGCCGAACTGGCCGAGCTGATCGCCAGCGTGATGCCGCGCGGCGACAGCAAGACCCACCCGGCCACCCGCAGCTTCCAGGCCATCCGCATCCACATCAACCGCGAGCTGGCCGATCTGGAGACCGGCCTGGACGCCGCGCTGGCCCGGCTCAAGCCCGGCGGCCGCCTGGCGGTGATCAGCTTCCACTCGCTGGAAGATCGCATCGTCAAGCAGTTCATGCAGCGCCACGCCAAGGCCCCGCCGAGCAACCGTCGCCTGCCCGAGGCCACGACCTTCGTGCCGACCCTGCGCCTGCACGGCGGCGCGATCAGGGCCGACGCCGACGAACTGGCGGTCAATCCGCGCGCGCGCAGCGCGGTGTTGCGAGTGGCGGAGAAGCTGGGAATCGGGAGTCGGGAATCGGGAATCTGGAAAGGCGAAAGCAAGAGCGCGCTTCCCGGTACGGAAGGTTTCCGTGCGCAGTCGACCGGCTCTTCCCCATTCCCCATTCCCGTTTCCCCATTCCCGCCGGCGCATGGCGCGCTCCACAGGAGCGCCCAATGAGCCGGTTGCTGCTGCTCGTGCTGCTCGCCTGCACCATCGCCTCGGCAATCGGGGTGGTGTACATGCGCCATCGCCATCGCCAGTTGTTCGTGGAGCTGTCGCGGCTGGAGCACAACCGCGACGAGCTGAACATCGAGTTCGGCCGGCTGCAGCTGGAGCAGGCGACCTGGGCCGAGAGCAATCGCGTCGACCAGGTCGCGCGCGAGCGGCTGGGGATGAAGTTCCCCGAGACCGGCGACATCGTGGTGGTGCGTCCGTGAACAAGAGCGGCCGCAATCGCCCCCGCAGCAACTTCAACCTGCGCGGCCGCCTGGTGCTGGTCGGCGCGGCGCTGGGCCTGTGCTCGGTGACCCTGATCGGCCGCGCGGCCTACGTGCAGCTGATCAACAGCGATTTCTACCAGCGCCAGGGCGAGGCGCGCTACCTGCGCGAGCTGCCGATCGCCACCTCGCGCGGCATGATCACCGACCGCAACGGCGAGCCGCTGGCGGTGTCCACGCCGGTGGAGTCGATCTGGGTCAATCCGCAGGAACTGCTGCGCAGCCCGGACCGCATCCCGCAGCTGGCGCAGGCGCTGGAGCTGCCGGTCGACGAACTCACCGCCAAGCTCTCGCAGAAGGCGGACAAGGAGTTCATGTACCTCAAGCGCCGGATCAATCCGGACAAGGCGCATGCGGTGGTCGCGCTGGGCATCCCCGGCGTGTTCTCGCAGCGCGAATTCCGCCGCTTCTACCCGCAGGGCGAAGCGATGGCGCATGTGCTGGGCTTCACCAACATCGACGACCGTGGTCAGGAAGGGCTGGAGCTGGCGTTCGATTCGTGGCTGCGCGGCAAGCCGGGCGCCAAGCGGGTGATCCGCGACCGCAAGGGCGCGATCGTCGAGAGCATCGACCTGGTCAAGCCGGCGCAGCCGGGCAAGGACCTGACCCTGAGCATCGACCGCCGCATCCAGTTCCTGGCCTACAAGGAACTGCGCAACGCGCTGGTCGAGAACAAGGCCGCCGGCGGCTCGATCGTGATCATGGACGTGGCCACCGGCGAAATCCTGGCCATGGTCAACCTGCCGACCTACAACCCCAATGCGGTCAACGGGGTCAACCCGGACGTGCGCCGCAACCGCGCGGTCACCGACCTGGTCGAGCCGGGCTCGACGATGAAGCCGCTGACCATCTCCACCGCGCTCAAGGCCGGGGTGGTGACCAAGGACACGCTGATCGACACCAACCCCGGCTACATGTCGGTGGGCCGCTTCACGATCAAGGACGTGCCGCGCAACAACGGCGTGCTGACCGTGACCGGGGTGATCACCCGCAGCTCCAACATCGGCGCGGCCAAGATCGCGGCCAAGCTGCCGGACCAGACCTTCTACGACCAGGTCCACAGCTACGGCTACGGCAGCTCCCCGCACAGCGGCTTCCCCGGCGAATCGGCCGGCGTGTTTCCGTCGCCGGCACGCTGGAGCGGTTCGTCCAAGACCACCATGTCCTACGGCTACGGCCTGTCGGTGACGCCGCTGCAGATCGCCCGCGCCTACTGCGCGCTGGGCAATGGCGGGCGCCTGGTGACCCCAACCTTCGTCAAGGGCCAGCACGAGGACAGCAAGCAGGTGCTGGACCCGGCGATCTCCAAGGAAGTGGTGGCGATGATGGAGACCGTGGTCACCCAGGGCGGCGCCAAGGGCGCGGCGATCCTGGGCTACCACGTCGCCGGCAAGACCGGCACCGCGCGCAAGGCCGGCCCCGGCGGCTACGAGCGCGGCCACTACAACGCGCTGTTCGCGGGCCTGGTGCCGGCGAGCAACCCGCGCTTCGCCACGGTCATCGTCATCAACGACCCGCAGGGCGCCAAGTACTACGGCGGCCTGGTCTCGGCGCCGGTGTTCCACAACGTGATGGAAGGCGCGCTGCGGCTGATGGACGTGCCGCCGGACGACATCCAGTCGTGGCTGGCCGCGCAGGCCGCCGGCAAGAGCGGCCACGCGCCGCCGCCGG
>NZ_AQOI01000203.1:0-3359 GCF_000364665.1 Xanthomonas sp. SHU 199 | reverse complement strand
TGGCCACCCCGGCCACCACGGCGGCCGCCAAGCCGGCGCCGAGCGTGCCCGCCGCGCCTGCCGCTTCCGGCACCGGCTTCGCCGTGCAGCTGGGCGCGTTCGGCAAGGCCGAGGACGCCAATGCCCTGCGCGACAAGGTGCGCGCGGCCGGCTTCAGCGCCTTCGTCGAGCAGGTGCGCACCGACAAGGGCGCGCTGAACCGGGTGCGGGTCGGCCCGGTCGCCAACCGCGCCGATGCCGAGCAGTTGCGCGCCCAGGTGGCAGCCAAGGTCGGTATCAGCGGTATGGTACGTCCACATCCTTGATCGGGCTTCGGCCCATGGAGTAGCACGATGGTCCAGGGAAGGCAGGCGCGACGCGCGATCGGCGCGATGCAGCGGCTCGGCCGCGGGAGGCGCGCATGATCGACATGGTGCTGTTGACGGTGATCCTGGTCTCGGCCCTGCTCGGGGCCCTGCGCGGGTTCGTCGGCATCGTGGTCGGCACGTTGTCCTGGTTCCTGGCCGGCTGGGCCACGTTCCAGTTCGGCGGCAATGCCGGGCAGTGGCTGGCCAACGGGTCCCGGCCGAGCATGAGCTACTACCTGGGGGGCTACGCGCTGACCTTCGTGACGGTGATGGCGGTGGTCGGCATCACCGGCATGGTGATCCGCACCGCGGTGCGCTCGACCGCGCTGTCGGGCACCGACCGCGCGCTCGGCTTCGGCCTGGGTGCGGCGCGCGGCGGCTTCTTCGCCGCGGTGCTGGCGTTCCTGATGAGCTTCACCCCGCTGACCCGCGAGCCGGACTGGCAGCATTCCATGGTGTTGCCGGTGCTCAAGCCGGGCGTGGGCTGGATGCGCGCGCAGATACCGGACTGGCACATGCCGCAGATGCCGCAGATGAACCTGTCGCAGATGCCGCAACTGAACGTGTCGCAGATGAATTTGGGCAACTTGCCCGCGGCAGGCGATAATGCCGCGCTGGGCAACGCCCTGCAGGCCAGTGGGCTGCAGGAGATGATGTCCAAGGCCCTGGGACGTCCCGGGGTGCGGTCCGCGCAGCCCGGGGGCGACCCGTCGCAACTGATGCCCGCGAACATCGATCCGGCGCAGGCGCGTCCGGCGCAATTCGACCCGGCACGGGTCGAACCCAACGGCCAGGCACGGCCACCTTCCCAATAGCGGCATCCCCGCCGCGGAGAGCGTTGACATGTGTGGCATCGTCGGAATCGTCGGCAACCAGAACGTGGCCGGGCAACTCTATGACGGCCTGGCCGTGCTGCAGCACCGCGGCCAGGACGCGGCGGGCATCGCCACCGCCGACGGTACCCGTCTGCGCGTGCAGAAGGCCAACGGGCTGGTCCGCGACGTCTTCGACGAGAGGCGCATGGCGGTGCTGGAAGGCCGCGTCGGCATCGCCCATTGCCGCTATCCGACCGCCGGCTCGGAAGGCATGGACGAGGCGCAGCCGTTCTACGTGAATTCGCCGTACGGCATCGCGCTGGCCCACAACGGCAACCTGGTCAATACCGAAGCCCTGCGCCAGCAGGTGTTCGAGGCCGACCGCCGCAACATCAACACCGATTCGGACAGCGAAGTGCTGCTGAACGTGTTCGCCTACGAGCTCGACGCGCAGCGCATGCTGACCCCGGAGGCGGCGATCCGCGCCGTGGCCGGCGTGCACCGCCGCTGCAAGGGCGGCTACGCAGTGGTCAGCGTGGTGCTGGGGCTGGGCCTGGTCGCGTTCCGCGACCCGCACGGCATCCGTCCGCTGGTGCTGGGCAAGCGCGAGAGCGTGGAGGGCGACGAGTACATCGTCGCCTCCGAGTCCTCGGCGCTGGACATCCTCGGCTTCACCCGCGTGCGCGACGTGCGCCCCGGCGAAGCGCTGGTGATCACCGGCCGCGGCGAGCTGTTCTCCGAGGTCTGCGCCTCGCCCACCGACCACACCCCGTGCATCTTCGAGTACGTGTACTTCGCGCGGCCGGACTCGATGATCGACAACGTCTCGGTGCACAAGGCGCGCATGCGCATGGGCATGAAGCTGGGCGAGAAGATCCTGCGCCTGCGCCCGGACCACGACATCGACACCATCATTCCGATCCCGGACACCTCGCGCGACGCCGCGCTGGAGATATCCAACGTGCTCGGGGTGAAGTACCGCGAGGGCTTCGTCAAGAACCGCTACATCGGCCGCACCTTCATCATGCCGGGGCAGGGCGAGCGGGTGAAGTCGGTGCGCCGCAAGCTCAATCCGATCCACCTGGAATTCCGCAACCGCGTGGTGCTGCTGGTCGACGACTCGATCGTGCGCGGCACCACCAGCCGGCAGATCGTGCAGATGGCGCGCGACGCCGGCGCGCGCAAGGTGTACCTGGCCAGCGCCGCGCCGCCGGTGCGCTATCCCAACATCTACGGCATCGACATGCCGGCCGCCGACGAACTGGTCGCGCATGGCCGCAGCGAGCAGGAGATCCAGGAATTCCTCGGCTGCGACTGGCTGATCTACCAGGACCTGGAAGACCTGGAGACCGCGGTGCGCGAGGGCAACCCGGAACTGAAGGCGTTCGACTCCTCGTGCTTCAACGGCCAGTACACCACCGGTATCGAACCCGGCTATTTCGAGCGGATCATGCAGCTGCGCTCGGACGAGGCCAAGCGCAAGCGCCGTGCCTGAGTCCCGCCGCCGCCGCGCCCGGGCGCGGCGCATGCTCGCGCTGGCGGGTCTGGCGGCGCTGTTCGGCGGCTGTACTGCTGACGACGCCACGCGGCCGGTGCAGGCGCTGGACGATCCGCGCCTGCGCGACGGCAGCGTGCCGAGTGCGCAGTTGACCATGCTGCAGCTGTACATGGCCCCGGACCAGTTGGCGGTGCTGCAGCCGGGCTACCGCGCACCGCTGGCGATCGCCGGCGCGCAGCGCATCGGCGAGGACCTGCTGCTCCTGCGCCTGCGCGCGCAGCGCTCCTCCGACGACGTGCGCGCCGATGCGCCGCAGTGGGGGTATGCCGTCGATTGCCGCGACGGCACGTCGCGCCTGCTTGCCGCCGGTATCGGCGTCGACGCCGGCTGGCCGTCGAGCGCACCGCTGGCGAGCATCCCCGAACCGCCCGCGGCCGACCGCCGCAGCGCCTTCGCCCTGGCCTGCGCACATCGCGTGGACTGCGTGTTCAAGGTGCCCGGCAACCGCTGCGAGCAGGCCCAGCGCACCTGGCTGGAACGGCGCCAGGCAGCAGCGCATCCGCAGGCGGCGCCGTGAACGGCGACCTGTACCGGGCCGCGCGCGCCTGCCTGGACGCCGCCGACCCCGACGAGAAGGTGGCGCTGACCCAGCGCCATGCCGCGGCCTGGCGTGATGGCGCGCTCGCGGTGCCGGCCGCG
>NZ_AQOI01000202.1:0-12603 GCF_000364665.1 Xanthomonas sp. SHU 199 | reverse complement strand
CCGGCGGATGCTGGCGCAAGCCGTGCCGGCCGCGCCGGCATCCGCCGCAGATCCCGCAGAAGCCGCCGCACCCCAGGCGCTGCCGCTGCGCCCGGGCAGCGTGACCCTGGTAGGCGCTGGCCCCGGCGATCCCGGCCTGCTCACCGGCCACGCGCTGCACGCCCTGCGCCAGGCCGACGTGGTCCTGCACGACCGCCTGGTCAGCGCCGCGATCCTGCAGCTCATACCGACAGGTACCGAACGCATCGCCGTCGGCAAATCGGCCGATGGCCACAGCGTCGCCCAGGAGCAGATCCACGCCCTGCTGCTGGAACACGCGCGGCGCGGACGCCGGGTGGTGCGGCTGAAGGGCGGCGACCCGTTCGTGTTCGGCCGCGGCGGCGAGGAACTGGAATACCTGCGCGCGCACGGCGTGGACTACGCGGTGGTGCCCGGCATCACCGCCGCGCTGGCCTGCGCCGCCTACGCCGGCATCCCGCTGACCCATCGCGACCACGCGCAATCGCTGCGCCTGGTCACCGCGCACTGCAAGGCCTCGCTGGACACGCTGGACTGGGCCGCGCTGGCACAGGAGCGGCAGACGCTGGCGGTGTACATGGGCGTGGCCGGCCTGGACACGGTGCGCACGCGCCTGCTCGCCGCCGGTCGCGCCGCCAGCACGCCGTTCGCGCTGGTCGAGAACGGCTCGCGTGCCGAGCAGCGGGTGGTGCGCGGCACCCTCGCCGACCTGCCCGACACCGCCCGCGCGCATGCCGTGCGTGCGCCGGCGCTGCTGATCCTGGGCGAGGTGGCCGCGCTGGCCGACGCCCTGCACTGGTTCGGCACCGCCCCGCTGCACGCGCTGCCCTCACCTTCCCCGAAGCAGGCGGCGCCTACCCTGGCCCACGCCGCCTGACCCGCCCCCCATTCCCGGAGACCTTGCCCATGGCCATCTACGACAACATCCTCGACACCATCGGCCACACCCCGATCGTCAAGCTGCAGCGGCTGGCGCCGGCGCACGTGGACCTGTACGTCAAGGTCGAAGCCTTCAATCCCGGCGGCTCGGTCAAGGACCGCCTGGCCTTGGCGATCGTGCTCGACGCCGAGGCGCGCGGCCTGCTCAAGCCCGGCGACACCATCGTCGAAGCGACCTCCGGCAATACCGGCGTGGCGCTGGCGATGGTCGCCGCCGCACGCGGCTACAAGTTCGTGGCGACGATGGTGGAGACCTTCTCGATCGAGCGCCGCAAGCTGATGCGCGCCTACGGCGCCAAAGTGATCCTGACCCCCGCCGCCGAGCGCGGCAGCGGCATGGTGCGCAAGGCCGAGGAACTGGCCAGGCAGCACGGCTGGTTCCTGGCCCGGCAGTTCGCCAACCCGGCCAATCCGGCCTACCACCGCAGCACCACCGCCGCGGAAATCCTGCGCGACTTCGCCGGCCGCCGGCTCGACCATTTCGTCAGCGGCTGGGGCACTGGCGGCACCCTCACCGGCGTCGGCGAAGTGCTGCGGCTCGCGCGTCCGGAAGTGCACATCACCGCCACCGAACCGGCCGGCGCGGCCCTGCTGCAGGGCCAGGAGTGGAAGCCGCACAAGATCCAGGGCTGGACGCCGGATTTCGTGCCCGAGGTCCTCAACCGCGAGGTCTACGACGAGGTGCTGAGCGTCGAAGACACCGACGCCATCACGGTGTCGCGCCGCCTCGCCGCCGAGGAAGGCATCTTCACCGGCATCTCCGGCGGCGGCACGGTGGCCACCGCGCTGCGCGTGGCCGAGACCGCGGCGCCCGGCGCGGTGATCCTGGCGATGCTGCCGGATACCGGCGAACGCTACTTCTCCACGCCGCTGTTCGCCGACATCAACGAAGGCAGCGACGACGACTGGCTGGCCGGCCTGCCGTAAACGCGCAGCGGCAGGCATGCGCCCTGGCGCTGCCGCACCGGCGCGGCATCGCTATTGTGCGTGCGGATCGAAGTACGCCGTCCACGATATCGGCGCGGCGCGCAGGCTGGCCGCGTGCCGGAACGCGGCCATGGCTTCGGCCTGCTGGCCCACGTTGAGCAAGGCCACGCCCAGATTGAAGTAGGTACTGCGATCGTCGGACTGCAGGCGCACGGCGCGGCGCAGTGCCGCCGCTGCCCGCCGGTAGTGCCCGCGATCGCACAGCACCGCGCCCAGACAGGTGAGCGGGCGTGGATCGGCGGGTGCCGTTCTGGCCGCGGCGCGCACAAGTGCCTCGGCCTCGGCCAGCAGCGCATCGGCACGCTGCGGCTCCCGGAACGCTGCCATGACCAAGGCCTTCGCCTGCGCGAGGCGGTCGTCGGGCACGGATACGCTCATGCCGGCACACCGCAGGCCGGCGTCCCGCCTGCCCCGCATGCGAGCGGCAGGACGACGAGCCCGCTGCGCACCAGGACGACGTGGCGTGCAGCGGACTGCAGATCCGCGTGCGCCATGCCTCAGACCGGCAGCGGCGCGCCCAGCGCCGGCGGCTGCGGCGCGGTCAGGCGCTCGATCAGCAACTGTTCGATCGCTTCCACGTCGACCTCGCGCACCACCTGTTGCGCCTGCTCGCCCAGGCCCGGCTGGTAGCCCGGCGCCCACGACAGGATGTCGCCGTAGCCGGCGCCGAACTCGGTGTTGGTGTCCACGTACAGCGTCTCGCTGACGGTGGCCAGCTCCGGGCGCAGCCACAGCGCGGTGGCCAGTTCGTCCCACATCGGGAAGCCCGGCTCGCGCCGGCGCAGCGCATGGCCGATCGGCGTGTCGGCGGCGCCCATCCGCGCCAGCAGCTGCGGGGTCAGTTCGGTGGCGGTGGACGGATCCACCGGCACCATCACCATGCGCCGCCACGGCGCGCGCATCACGATGCTGGCCGCTTCCGGGTCCCAGCGGATGTTGAATTCGCGCCGCGGCGAATTGACGAACTCGCGCGCGAACTGCGCCGCCGAGACGCTGTCGCGGCGCTGCCGCGGATTGAGGCTGCCGCCCATGTAGACCAGTTCCTTGGCCAGCGTGGCGAAGTCGGGATCGAGCCGCTGCGCCAAGGCCAGATTGGTGAGCGGCCCGGTGGCGACGATGCTGACCTCGCCGGGGAACTCGCGCACCTTGCGGATCATGAACAAGGCGGCCGGCTCGCTGGCTGCCTGCACCACCGTGGGATTGCCCAGCGGCAGGTCCGGGACCACGTCGTGGGCGTGGTAGCGCGGTGCGCTCTGCACGGTGTCGTGCTCGACCCACTGCCGGGTCCAGGCGCCCTTCCACAGCAACTTGCCGTACAGCGCTTCCCAGCGTTCGGTGGCCACCTCGCTGTTGAGCAGCGGGAACACCGGGCCGGGCAGCACCGGCACTTCGCCACGCCCGGCGATCTCGAGCAGGCGCCGGGTATGCGCCAGCGCTTCGTCGCGCCAGATGTTGCCGCTGACCACCGAGATGCCCAGCACCTCCACCTCGGGCGATTGCAGCAGCAACAGCTGCGCAGGGGTGAAGCCGTCGATGTCGTCTTCGAGGATGACCCGGCGGCGCGGGGCGAAGGTGCTGCTGGCGGAAGCGATTGGCATGAGGCGGGACAGTGGTGGCGAAAGGGGAACGACCGGCGCGTCGGGCGCGATCGACGCGGAACGACGCGACACGTCGAACGCAAGCGTCTGCGACGTGCCGCACGGGCGCTAGGGTAATCGGGTTTGCGCGCACTGCCACGCGCGACGAGGCACTGCCGGGTCGCGCCCGTGCCCATTCGTGACGCGCGCGCGTCCGCCGGGGGCAGCCGCGTAAACTTGCGCGGCCGCAACCGAACCAGGGAAGGACTGCATGCACGACCGAACCGACCGCACCGATCCACCGCCCGCACGCGCGCAGGCGCGCGTGCCGTTGCTGGTGCGCACGACCTCGCCGGCGCATTTCCTGCTGGCGCTGCTGCTCGGCGCCAGCCTGCAGCACGCGCTGCCGTTGCCGTTGCCGCAGGGCGCTGCACTGGCCTGGCTGCAACTGGGCGGCGGCGCCGTCGCGCTCGCCGGCCTGCTGCTGGCGTGCTGGTGCTTCGTGCTGTTCGCACGCGACCGCACCACGCTGCTGCCCGAGCGCGCGCCCTCGCACCTGGTCTGCCACGGGCCCTACCGGCTGACCCGCAACCCGATGTACGTCAGCCTGACCCTGAGTTACCTCGGCCTGAGCGTGCAGATCGGCTGGCCGTGGTCGGCGCTGTTGCTGCCCTTGCCGCTGCTGGCCTTGCAGCGGGTGGTCATCCCCTACGAGGAAGCGCGCCTGCGCGAACGCTTCGGCAGTGCCTATGCGCGCTACTGCGCGCAGGTCGCGCGCTGGCTGTAGCCACTGGCCGCGTCGGCATGCCTCAGCGCGCCAGCCACCAGGCCGCCGCCGCAGCCAGCAACAGCGCCAGCAGCCCCCAACGCCAGGCCCCGCCACGGTCGCCGGCGGCCACGGTCGAGGCGGCACCCAGCGTCGGCGCCGAGCGCAGATGCCGCTGCACCATCTCCAGTGCCTCGCGCAGCGACATGTCCGGATAGTGCTCGAACACCAACTTGGCGGCCGTGCGCCGCTCGCCGCGGCGCAGCGCCAGTTCCGCCGCCGGCGGCAGGCGCCGTTCCTCGGCCACCACCGGCGCCTGCGCCCCGGTCGCCGACGTCGCCCCCGCTGCCGCCCCGGAGGCGTGGCGGTCGAGCATCTCCGTCACCGTGCGCGCCGCGCCGGCCAGCAGCCAGGCATCCACCTGCTCCTTCGCACTGCGCAGGTCCATGCCGCTGTGCGCGCGCAGCAGCTTGATCGCCTTGATGATCTGGCCCTGCGCGAGGGCATCGGCGACCTGTGGCGGCGGCGGGTTCGGGTTCATGTAGCAGGTGCTGAGATGGGGGCGCGTCAGTCTTGCCGCTGGCCGGTTAAGCGGCCGTGGCAGCGCGCGGCGGCGGGTGGCGACACCCTCACGCATCCATCATTCGGCTCCCCTAAAGATCGGCGCATGAAGATCGAAATCTGGCAAGGCGACATCACCCAGCTCGACGTGGACGCGATCGTCAACGCCGCCAACGAGTCCCTGCTCGGTGGTGGCGGCGTGGACGGCGCCATCCACCGTGCCGCCGGCCCGGAACTGCTGGAAGAATGCCGGCGCCTGCCGGAACTCAAGCCGGGCGTACGCTGCCCGGTCGGCGAGGTGCGTGCGACCGCGGGCCACCAGCTCAAGGCGCGGCACGTGCTGCATACCGTCGGTCCGGTGTGGCGCGACGGCGCCCACAACGAACCGGCCCTGTTGGCCAACTGCTACTGGCGCGCCCTGCGCCTGGCCGAGCAGATGGGCCTGCACTCGGTGGCGTTTCCGGCGATCAGCTGCGGCGTCTACGGTTACCCGCTGCACCAGGCCGCGCGTATCGCGGTGACCGAGACCGACGCCTGGCAGCGCGCGCATGCGGTGCCCAAGCGGATCATCCTGGTGGCCTACAACGACGCCACCGCCAAGGCGTACCGGCAGGCGTTGCGCGACGCGCAGTGCGCCACCGCAGCCTGAGCGGTCGACCCGGACGCTGACAGCCCCGGCGGATACCCGCGACGAATCACCACAGGGCCTGCGTTCCACCCGGGCGCAGGCACGCCCTGATTCGCTGAGATGGCGGCCGCCCGGCGCCCGGCGCCGGCCAGCATGCTGTGGGGATTATCCCGACACCGTGTCAGGGGACCGCGCAAAGAGTGATCGCGCGCTCAGATTCGCTCAGATTGATCGGCGGTGGGAAGGCTACATTGCGCGAGCCTCAACCCTAACGCCACCTTAACACCATGACGATTTCTTGCCGTCCGCGTCCGAGTACGCTGGCGAATGCCCTGTTCGTGCTTCCGTGGGCCGCCGGCCTGGCCTTGACGCTGACCTGCGCGACGGCACTGGCCCAGGAGGCCGCCCCGGCCACCGGCACCAGCACCACCGACGCCGCGGCGCCGATCGCGGTACAGGCGATCCGCGTCACCGGGGTCGGCGACCATCCGCGCGAGCAGATCGATCCGGCGCGCCTGCAGGCGCTGGCCGACGCGCGCCTGCGCGCGCTTGGCGGCGGCAGGGTGCCGGCCCAGCTGAGCTTCGCGCAACTGCAGCAGATCGCCGACACGCTGACCCAGGCCTACCGCCAGGCCGGCTTCCTGGTCGCCCGGGCATATCTGCCGGTGCAGACCCTGGGGCCGGACCAGATGGTCGAGATCCGCGTGGTCGAAGGCCGGGTCGGCAAGATCACCGTCGAGGGCACGCGCCGCTACGACGACCGCCTGATCGCCAGCCCTGCCCTGGCCCTGCAGGGCCAGATCCTGCGCCAGCAGGATCTGCAGTCGGCACTGCTGTACACCCGCGACCTGCCGGGCGTGTCCGCCACCTCCGTGCTCAAGCCCGGCGCCAACCCCGGCGAGACCGACGTGGTGATCCAGGCCAGCGAGGAGCGCCCGCTGCAGGTCAGCGTCGGCGCCAGCAACTACGGCACCCCGAGCATCGGCCGCTACCGCGCGCAGCTCGGCGTGGACTGGAACAACCCGCTCGGTCTGGGCGACCACCTGTCGGCCAGCTATGCCTATGCGCTGGATCCGGCCAATACCTGGCAGGGCAGCCTCGCCTACCAAGTGCCGATCGCCGGCGTCGACGGCCTCAGCGCCAGCGCGTCCTACACGCGCAGCGTGGTCAACCTCGACAACGGCGCGTTCGCCGCGCTCGACATCCAGGGCCCGACCCAGCAGAGCGCGCTGGGCCTGGACTGGAAGTTCGTCAATTCCGATGCCTGGCGCGTGCAGAGCTGGCTGCACCTGGTCAAGGAAAGCTCGCGCCTGCAGGGCCTGGGCGTGCTGCTGTCCAAGCAGAAATTCGACGTGGCCGAACTCGGCACCAGCGTGCGCCACGACGACCGCCGGCTCCACGCCATCGACCTGCTGCAGCTCAGCGTGCGCGGCGCGCTCGACGACGATTCGCCGCAGACCGATTACCTGTACGCCCGCCACGACCGCCACTTCACGGTCGCGCGCCTGAGCTACACCCGGCTGCAGGGGCTGACCGCCACGCAGCGGCTGCAGCTGCGCGTCAACGGCCAGTACAGCGACGACACCCTGACCCCGCTGGAACAGTTCTCGCTGGGCGGACCGACCAGCGTGCGCGCCTTCCCGCTCGGCGCCGCGCTCGGCGACCGCGGCTTCGACTCCGGCCTGGAGTACCAGGTGGACGCGCCAGGCTTCGCCAGCGCCGCCTCGCCGTTCGGCGGCCGCGCCTGGGGTCAGCTGCTGACCGCCAGCGTGTTCTACGACTACGGCCGGGTCTACCCGAACGGCGCCAACCGCGCGGTGTACGACAGCGTCACCACCTTCGAGGGCGCCGGCGTCGGCCTCAGCTTCCGGCTGCCCGACTGGCACGGACTCTCGTTCGATCTGGCCGCGGCCAAGCCCACCGGCACCACCAAGCCGAGCGACGGCAAGGATGTGCGCTACTGGGCCCGCTTCGGCCTGACCTTCTGACCTGGGGATCTCCATGAACCGCATCTACCGCCTCGTCTTCAACCGCCACCTCGGCGTGCTCCAGGTCGCCTCCGAAGTCGCCACCGGCCACGCCGGCGCCACCGGCACCGGCGCGGCGCGCCTGGCCGCGCCGCTGCTGCCCTTCGCCCTGGCCTGTGCGCTGGCCGCGCCGGCCCACGCCAGCGGCGTGCCGTCGCTGTCCAGCGCCACCGGCGCCACCGTGTCGCGGAACGGCGGCACCCTGCAGATCGACCAGAACGCGGCCAAGGCGGTGCTGAACTGGAACAGCTTCAACGTCGGCAAGGACGCCAGCGTGGTGTTCGTGCAGCCGTCCAGCTCGGCGGTGGCGCTCAACCTGATCGACGCCAGCCGCGGCGCCAGCGTCATCGACGGCAGCCTGCGCGCCAACGGCAACGTGTTCCTGATCAACTCCGCCGGCATCCTGTTCGGCAACCACGCGCAGGTGAACGTCGGCGGCCTGGTCGCCAGTTCGCTGGGCCTGGCCGGCGACGACGACAACGGCTACCTGCTCGCGCGGGGCGACCATGGCGCCGCCAGCGTGGTCAACCAGGGCAGCATCCGCGCCGGCAACGGCGGCTCGGTCAATCTCGTCGGCAACCATGTCGCCAACCGCGGCAGCATCAGCGCCGACGGCGGCGCCATCCGCCTGCTCTCCGCCGATCAGGTCAAGGTGACCATGGACGCGGCCGGCGCGATCGGCATGCAGATGGTCGCGGCGGCCGGCCAGTCGGTGGACGGCGCGGCGGCGGCGGTGGAGAACAGCGGCACGCTGCGCGCCAATGGCGGGCAGATCCTGCTGCAGGCCGGCAGCACCGGGTTGTCGCAGCTGCTGGTCAACAATACCGGCACACTCGAAGCTACCGGCATCGACACCTCCGGCGGCAGCGTGCGCCTGGTCGGCAGCGGCGGCGACGTGGCCAGCAGCGGCCGCATCGATGTCTCTGGCACCCACGGCGGCAGCGTGCAGCTGCTGTCCGATGGCGCGGTGAACGTCGCCGGCCGCATCGACGCCAGCGGCACCGCGGCCGGCGGCAGCGTGCGCATCGGCGGCGGCTACCAGGGCGGCGAACAGTTGCAACACGCCAGTGCGGCCACGGTCGCCGACGGCGCGCTGCTCGATGCCAGCGCGACCGGCCAGGGCAACGGCGGCTCCATCGTGGTCTGGTCCGATGGCCACACCGCAGTGCACGGCGCGTTGCGCGCCAACGCGGCCGGCAGCGGCAACGGCGGCCTGCTCGAAACCAGCGGCCACACCGTCGACTTCTCCGGCATCGCCGTCGGCGCCAAGGGCGCCGGCCACGGCAGCGCCGGCACCTGGCTGGTCGATCCGGAAGACCTGACCGTGGACAGCGCGGCCGCCAGCACCATCAGCGGCGCGTTGAACGGCGGCACCAACGTCACCCTGCTCACCTCCAGCACCAACGCCAGCGGCCCGGGCACCGTGAGCAACGGCAGCGGCGACATCAACGTCAATGCGGCGATCGGCTGGAGCGGCAACTCCACGCTGACCCTGGACGCCTACCACAGCATCTATCTCAATGCCGCCGTCACCGCCACCGGCAACACGGCCGGCCTGGTGCTCAACTACGGCGGCTACACCGACAACGGCACCGTCGGCGGCACGGGCGACTACTACGTCAACACCCCCGTCTCGCTCGGCGGCGCGCACGCCAGCCTGGCGATCAACGGGCAGGCGTACACGCTGATCCACTCGCTGGCCGACGCGGCCACCTATTTCAACAGCCCGGGCGCCTATGCGTTGGCCCAGGACATCGACCTGGCCGGCGTCACCCGCAGCAGCGCCCTGGTGTCCTCCTTCCAGAGCAAGCTGGCCGGCCTGGGCCACAGCATCAACAACCTGACCATCTCCGGCGCCAGCGGCTACGTCGGCCTGTTCGGCACCACCAGCAGCAACAGCCTCATCCGCGATGTGCACCTGGGCAACGTCTCCATCTCCGGCGGCTATTACGTCGGCGGCCTGGTCGGCTACAACCAGGGCGCGATCAAGAACGTCACCGTCGACGGCGTGGTGAGCGGCACCTCGGGCGGCATCGGCGGATTGGCCGGCTACAACCTGGGTTTGATCGACAACGGCGTGTTCAACGGCAGCGTCAACGGGCAAAACACCGTCGGCGGCGTGGCGGGCAACAACGTCGGCGCCACGATCCGCAATTCCCACAGCACCGGCAGCGTGACCGGCAGCTCCAGCAACACCGGCGGCCTGGTCGGCTACAACGACGGCGGCAGCCTGACCAACACGTATTCCACCAGCACCGTGAGCGGCACCAGTTCCGTCGGCGGCCTGGTCGGAACCAACCAGAACGCCGGCTCGATCAAGAACAGCTACGCCACCGGCAGCGTGACCGGCAGCAGTTCCATGGTCGGCGGGCTGGTCGGCATGAACTACCAGAGCACCATCGCCAACACCTACGCCACCGGCAGCGTCACCGCAACGGCCTCGGTGGGCGGGCTCGTGGGCGTCAATAACGCGGGCGGTGCCAGCGTCAGCTCCAGCAGCGTCAGCAACAGCTACGCCACGGGTGCCGTCATCAGCACCAACAACAACAACGTGGGCGGACTGATCGGCGCCAATTCGGGCAGCGTCAGCAATGCGTCGTGGGACGTCGACAGCACCGGCCAGGCCAATGCCATCAGCAGCGGAGGCGGCGGCAGCGCCACCAATCTGACCAGCTTCGGCAGCAACAACCGTTACAGCCACAGCACCTACGGCAATCTCGGCACCTGGGCGTTGCTCGCCGGCACCAGCAACGTCTACGTCGCCAGCGATGGCGTCGGCAGCCCGGCCTGGATCATGATCGAGGGGCAGACGCGCCCGTTCCTGGCGAGCGAGTACAGCACCACCATCGGCAACGCACACCAGTTGCAGCTGATGGCGTACAACATGGCGGCCAACTACAGCCTGTCGGCCGACATCGATGCCAGCCAGACCGCCGGCAGCAACGCCAGCGGCATGTGGAGCAGCGCCGGTTTCAGTCCGGTCGGCGACAGCAACAACGCCTTCACCGGCAGCCTCGATGGCACAAACCACACCATTTCCGGGCTGACCATCGCCCGCGGCGGCACGTCCTACGTCGGCCTGTTCGGCAACACCGGCGCCGCCAGCCGGATCCTCAACCTCGCCCTGACCGGCACCACCGTCACCGGCACCGCCTACGTGGGCGGCGTCGCCGGCTTCAATGCCGGCACGCTCAGCGGCATCCGCGTCACCGGCACCATGAGCGGCACCGGCAACTTCATCGGCGGCCTCACTGGCTACAACAATGCCGGGACGATCACCGGCGCGCAGACCAGCGGCAACGTGGTCGGCAGCGGCGGCCCCTACAGCGGCAACTACGTCGGCGGACTGATCGGCAGCAACGCCAGCGGCACGATCAACGCGTCGTCCTCGTCGAGCACGGTCTCCGGCGGCAGCAGTGTCGGCGGCCTGGTCGGCAACGACTACCAGGGCAACTACAGCAACGTGCAGGCCAGCGGCAGCGCGACCAGCACCAGCACCGCCAGCGGCGACCATGTCGGCGGGCTGATCGGCAACGCCAATCAGAGCCAGATCCAGAACGCCTCGGCCAGCGGCAACGTCACCGCGACCACCACGCATGCGGGCGGTCTGCTAGGCCAGGCGTCCACCGCTACCCTCACCAATGTGCAGGCCAGCGGGAGCGTCTCCGGCTCGAACTACGTCGGCGGGCTGATCGGAGTGGCGAACAGGGGGACCATCACGAACGCGCACGCGACCGGTGGCGCATCGGGAGTCAGCTATGTCGGCGGACTGGTCGGTAACCTCTTCAGCACAAGCCTCAGCGACGCTTACGCCGTCGGCGATGTTTCCGGCACGTGGTACATCGGCGGGCTGGTCGGGTACAACTCTCGAGGCAGTCTGGCCCGTGTCTATGCCACTGGTTTCATCGCCGCCACCGAGTATGCGGGCGGCCTGGTCGGTTACAACCTGACCGGCACCATCAACGCGGCCTATGCCGGCGGCCGTGGCGTGATCGGCACCCAGTATCTCGGCGGTCTGGTCGGCTATAACGATGGCGGCATCATCAACGCCAGCTACGCCATCGGCGACATAGGCGGCAGCAACGCCGTCGGCGGCCTGGTCGGCACCAACAGTGGCACGATCAACGCCAGCTTCTTCGCCACCGACATCGGCGGTAATCCGATCAACGCCGGCCTGCGCTTGGCGGGCAGCAACACCGGCAGCATCGATGCGATCAGCGGCGGCAGGTCCTGGAGCGCGTTGAACACGCTGTCCACCTTCACCGATGCCGGCTGGGCGATCGACAACCGCGGCGGCACCGGCCAGACCTGGCGCCTGTACGAACACATGGGCACGCCGCTGCTGCGCAGCTTCCTGACCCCGTTGACGATCAGCACCAGCCTCTCCGGGCTCGACAAGACCTACGACGGCAACGGTGTCAGCGGCACGATCTCGTCCTATACGGCCGGCGGCGCCTTCAACCCCAGCCTGCTGTTCGGATCGTCGCTGCGCTACGCGACCGCAGGCAATGGCGTCGGCAGCTATACCACCGGCAACGGCATGCTGCAGATCGGTGGCCTGGCGTCCTCGCAGCAGGGCTACGACATCGGCTACGTGGTCTCCGGCGGCATCGCCATCACCCCGGCGACGCTGACAGTGACGGCGACCTCGGGCTCCAAGACCTACGGCGACACCCTCAACCTCAGCGGCTACCGCGTTTCCGGTCTGATCGGCAGCGACAGCGTCTCCGGGGTCGCGCTGAGCAGCGCGGGCGCCGGTAGCGGCGCCGCAGTGGGCAACTATGCCGTCACCGCCTCCGGCGCGACCGGCGCCGGGCTGTCCAACTACGTCGTCAACTACGTCGACGGCAGCCTGCGCGTCGATCCGGCGACGCTGCGCATCGTCGCCAACGACGCCAACAAGACCTACGGCGGCACCGTCAACCTCAGTGGCTACAGCGTTTCGGGCCTGCTCAACGGCGACACCGTCTCCGGCGTCGCCCTGAGCAGCGCCGGCGCCGGTGCCGGCGGCGCGGTCGGCAACTACGCCATCACCGCCTCCGGCGCGACCGGCGCAGGGCTGTCCAACTACGTCGTCAGCTACGTCGACGGCAGCCTGCG
>NZ_AQOI01000201.1:0-10201 GCF_000364665.1 Xanthomonas sp. SHU 199 | reverse complement strand
CGGCGCGACCGGCGCAGGGCTGTCCAACTACGTCGTGACCTATGTCGACGGCAGCCTGCGCGTCGATCCGGCCACCCTGCGCATCGTCGCCAACGATGCCAGCAAGACCGTCGGCAGCACCGCCACCCTCACCGGCTACCGTGTCTCCGGCCTGCTCAACCGCGACACCGTCTCCGGCGTCGCCCTGAACAGTGCCGGTGCCGGCAGCGGCGCTGCGGTCGGCAACTACGCCATCACCGCCTCCGGCGCCACCGGCGCAGGGCTGTCCAACTACACCATCAGCTACGTCGATGGCTTGTTGAACGTGGTCGCCGGCAACGGCGATGGCGGCGGCGCTGTCCAGTTGCCGACCACCACCGTGCAGGCGATCAACACCTCGGTCGCCGCCGCCACGGTGACCAGCGATGCCGGCAGCACGACAGAGACCAGTCCGCAAAAGGCCGACGAGACGGCCAGGCAACTGGCGGCCGCGGCACACGGCGGCAGCAGCGGCACCGTGACGGCCGCTACCGACTCGATCCTGATCGTCGACGGCGGCATCCGCGCCCCGGCGGTCGCCTGCAGCCCGGGCGCGTCCAACGCCTCCGCGGACAGCTGCATCATCCGGCAGTAGCCGGGAATGACCTGACGACACCGCGCGGCGGTGTGGTCGGGTCATGGCACGGCTTTCGTCACGGCCCTCGCCGGCACACGAATCGGCACCGGGCTCTCTGCACGAACGCGCGGCGATCGATCGCCGCGCGCCCGATTGTTTTTGCTGTTGGCGCAGAGCGGGCGTCGGGATACGCACGGCCGCCTGCGATCAGGCATCCGTCGCCGGCGGCACGCGCGACACTGCGAGCTGTGCATCCGGGCGGCGCGGCAGCAGCAATACGAAGCAGACCGACTCGTCGGGCGCCTGCCTGGCCAGGCCGACCCATCCCCCAAGACGCTCGGCGATGCGCCGCACCAGGTACAGACCGAGCCCCGCGCCCGGCGCATGCCGCGCGCTTTCGCCGCGGTAGTACTTCTGGAACAGCCGCTCGCGTTCGGCAGGCGCGATGCGTTCGCCCGGATTGGCGACCTCCAGCCGCAGCCCTCCGGCACTGCCGCGGACGCGCACGCGGATGGCCATGCCCGCCGGGCAATGGCGGTCGGCATTGGCGAGCAGGTTGCGCACGGCCACCCGCAGCAGTCCGGTATCGGTGAGCAGACCGTCGTCGTCGGTGAGAACCTCGCAGACCACGCGCTGCGGCGGGAAGTCACCGCACAGGTCGTCGAGCAGGACGCGCAGGGCGCACGGCTGCAGCCGCAGTTCCGAGGCCGCCTCGCCCATGCGGTCGTCGGCGAGATACTCGTCCACCAGCGCCAGCAGCCGTTGCGCTGCGTCGCGTATGTTGCCGCAGCGCACGCGATTGCGTTCCGGCGGCGCATCCAGCTTGCGCGCCAGCTGTTGCGCCGAGGTCATGATGACGGCCAGCGGCGTGCGGAACTCGTGCGACACCATCGCCACGAAATCGCGTTGCTCCTGCATGACCTTGCGCTCGGTCTGCAGCAAGCCGCGCAGGTCGTTCTCCAGCGCCTGCCGCCTGCCGATTTCGTTGCGCAGCTCTGCGGTGCGCAAGGCCACGTCACGCTCCAGCGCCAGACCGTGCCTGCGCGCGAGTGCCACCGCGGCCTCGGCATGCCGCCGTTCGCGCAATCGGCGCTGCCGCTCGTAACGGCCGATGAGGAACACGCTCAGCAGCGTCATGTGCAGCATGGTGCCGAACGTGGTGGCGTACTGGGTCCACGCATTGACCGGGACGAATCCGAGGTTGCGCAGGAAGCCCAGCATCACCCCCAGATAGAACGGAAAGAACGCGAGCACGAAGAACAGCGCCGGCCGATAGCGGCGCCACAGCAGGTGCAGCCCCAGCCCCGCCAGCAGCAGGATCTCCAGCAGGCCCAGCGACTGCACCGGCTGCATGCCCCAGGCGTAGTGGCCGGCGAGCACGAACACGGCGCAACCCAACGCGACCGCCCACAACAGACGTGTGCCCCAACGCACCAGCCGCGGATGAAAGGCGCGCAGGTTCAGTTGCCGGCTGGCGACCTGGAATCCCACCGGCAGACTGCAGGCGATGCTGATGCCCAACAGCGTGTCGCTCCACGCCATCGGCATGCCGGTGACCTGCTGCACCAGGCCGATGGACATCGCTTCGTTGAACACGCAGCCGCCGAGATAGGCCACGAACAGGCCACTCATGCGCGCGCGCGTGGCGAGCCAGAACAACACGTGCAGGCACAGCAGCAACAGGTAGAAGCCGAAATACAGGCCGAACTGCAGCCCCTCGCGCCGCGAGTGGTTATCGAAGGGCAGGCGTTGCCAGACGTCCAGACGGGTGACCAACGCGTTCTTGCTGCGCAACCGCAGCAGCACCTCGTAATCGCCCGCATGCGTTGGCGCGAACTGGAAGACGGGGCTGCGGTAGTCCACCGGCCAATCGCGCCGCGGCACGCGTTCGCCGCTGTCCCCCAGCGCGCGCCAGGCGCCGCCCTCGGGCCGCACGTAGGCCTGCACGTCGTCGAGCAAGGCATTGCTCAATCGCACCATCCAGCCGCCGGGCGGTACACTCTGGACATGAACAGGCAGGCGCAGCCACACGGCACCGTCGGCGAATCCCGCGTTGAGGCCGTCGGGCAGCCGGGTCCAGCCGGTCGCGGCGGCGGCCTGCACCACGTCCAGTCGGCCGTGCGGATCGTCCAGGCGCTGCAGATACCCGCTCGCATCCTGGTGCGCGCTGGTCAGCGGCAGCGCCGCGACCGCGGATGGCGCCGCGTCGGCGGCCACGGCCACGCCCACCACGAGCCATGCGCCCACCAGCCAGCGCCACCATTGCGCCATCATTCGCCATACCGCACCCTTGCCAGCCGATGACGTTACAGCAAACCGCACTGCGCGAGGACGCGACTCCATGTCCGAGGTGATCCTGCTCGAGGACGAGCCGGTGCTGTGCGAAGAACTCGGCGAGTTCCTGCAGGATCTGGGCTACGTCGTCCTCTGCGTGGACAGCATCGCCGGCTTCCGGCAACGATTCGATCCGGCGCGCCACACCATGGCCGTGATCGACGTCGGTCTTCCCGACGGCAGCGGCCTGGAACTGGTCAGTGAACTGCGGCGTGCCGGCCATCGGCTGGGCATCGTGGTGTTCAGTGCACGCAACACCGCCAGCGACCGCATCGCGGGACTGGAACTCGGCGTGGACCACTACCTGGGCAAGGGCGTCGATCTGGACGAACTCGCCGCCACGCTGGCGTCGCTGGGCCGGCGCCTGGCCCTGCCGCCACCGGCGGCGCGCTGGGTCCTGGAACTGGCCGCCGCACGCCTGAACGTTCCCAACGCGCCGCCGGTGCCGCTGTCGCGCCAGGATCTGCTGGTGCTGGCCTGCCTGATGCGCCATGCCGGCGAGAGCGTGGGCCACCGCGAGATCGCCGACGCGCTGGGGGTGAACTTCCTCGAGTACGACCGGCGGCGGCTGGACACGCAGATGTACCGCCTGCGGCGCCGCGTGGAGGAAATCAGCGGACGCCCGCTGCCGGTGAAGACCTTGCGCAACAGCGGCTATCGCTTCCACGCGCCGGCGGCGTTGGCGCCCTGAGCGCCGCGGCGTGCCTCGCCGACGCGCCCTGCGGCCTGGCCACCAGTGCGCAAGCTCCGCTGCCGGCTCCCGCAACACGATGGCCCCTAAACGAAAAACGCCGGCGATGCCGGCGTTTTTCTTTCCTCGCAGGCGTTGCGGGGCCGATCAGCCCTGCCACTTGCCCAGCGCGGCCAGGCCGTTTTCCTTGGCGCGCTCATACACCACCTGCTGCGCCTTGGCGAAATTGCCCTTCATGTCCTGCGCCCACAGCTTCAGCGCGGCCTGCTGCATGGCGCGGCCGTAGGAGAAGCTCAGCGGCCACGGCAGGTTGCCGAGCTGGTTCATCGCGTTGAGGTGCGCGGTGGACTGCTCGTCGGTCTGACCGCCGGACAGGAACACGATGCCCGGCAGGATCGCCGGCACAGTGCTCTTGAGGCACATCACGGTGGACTCGGCCACTTCCTCGACACTGGCCTGCTCGTCGCAGTCCTTGCCGGCAATGACCATCGAGGCCTTGAGGATGGTGCCTTCCAGGACCACGTTCTGCTCGTACAGCGCGCCGAACAGCGAACGCAACGTGGCTTCGGTGACCTCGTAGCAGGTCTCGATGTCGTGGTCGCCGTCCATCAGCACTTCCGGCTCCACCATCGGTACCAGGCCCTGCTCCTGGCACAGCGCGGCATAACGGGCCAGCGCATGCGCATTGGTCTCGATGCACACGCCCGACGGGATGTCCTCGCCGATGGTGATGACCGCACGCCACTTGGCGAAGCGCGCGCCGAGCTTGTAGTACTCCTCCAGGCGCGCACGCAGGCCGTCGAGGCCTTCGGTGATCAGTTCGCCCGGCATGCCGGCCAGCGGATGCGTGCCCTTGTCGACCTTGATGCCGGGGATGATGCCGTGCTCGGCCATGTACTTGGCGAACGGCACGCCGTCCTTGGTCTTCTGGCGGATCGTCTCGTCGTACAGGATCGCGCCGGAGATGTGATCGCTCAGCTTGGGCGTGGTCAGCAGCAGCTCGCGGTAGGCACGGCGGTTCTCTTCGACATTCTCGATGCCCACGCCGGCGAAGCGCTTGGCGATGGTGCTGGTGGATTCGTCGATCGCGATGATGCCCTTGCCCGGGGCGACCATTGCCTGTGCGGTTTCGGCAAGCTGTTCGATGCTCATACGGTTCCTGATGGCTGCAGCGGGGGAACGCCCATTATACCGGGCCGGCCTGCATGCATTCCGTTACCGCGGGAATTGCAAGCGGTTACAGGCGTAGACCGTGCATGTTCCCGGCACGTCAGCCAAGTGCATCCGTCATTGCGTCACACTGCGCCTCTTGTTCGGCCTGCGCGGTCTGCAGCGGCGCGGCGTCCAGGGCCGGCACCAGCGCAGGCGCGCCCTGCGCTGTCGGCAAGGCGATGTCGAGCGCATCGAGCAAGGGCTGCCAGTCGTCGGCACTGCGCGCGCGGCGGTGCGCCAGCAACGCGGCGTGGTGGCGCAGCCCCGGCAGCTGCCAGCGCAGTTCGCAGCAGACGCGATCGACTTCCTCGGCCGCTTCCGGCGCGGCGATCAGCCACGGCAGTTGCTCGACCATCTTGCCGGCGCCGGAATCGTGGATGGCCATGATGTAGCCCACGATCAACAGCAGCAGATGCTGCAAGGCCGCGCGCTCGTCCTCGCGCAGGTCGCCGCCGCGCTGCAGCCGCAACGCCTCGTCGCGCGCCCGCTCCAGGCCGTCGAGCAAGACCGCCACCACCTCGCGCAGGTGCTGCGGATCGTGCGCCGGCGCCTGTTCCAGGGCGCAGTCGCGCAGGCGCTCGGTCAGCAGGTCGACCACGTCGCGCGGGAACTGTCCGGGCACCACGCGCAGCGCGATGCGCATCCGCGCCAGCGCCTGCGCATGGCCCTGCTCGCGTTCGAACAGCCCATCCAGCGCTTCGGCACAGGAGATCAACCGGCCCAACGGCGACAGCGCCGACGCGCCGACCGGATAGCCGGAGCCGTCGATGCGTTCGTGGTGCTCGCGTGCGGCCGCGGCCTGCTGCGCCGAGTACACGCCGGATTCGCCAAGCAGCGCGGCGCTGATCACCGGGTGCACGCAGCGCATGCGCCACTGCGCGAAGTCCTGCTGCGCCTCGGGAATCTCCAGCACCACCGGATCCACGTACATCTCGCCGAGATCGTGCAGCAGGCCGACTTCCGCGGCCTCGCGCATCGCCGCATCCGAGCGCGACAGCAGCGCCGCCAGCCAGGACACCAGCATCGCCACCCGCACCGCGTGCGAGAACGCGGCCGGCCGGGTCTGGCCGAGGGTGGTCAGCAAGGTGCCCGGCGCGCCCAGCGTGCGGGCGCGGGCCAGCATGGCCATCACCGGCTGCGCCTGCTCGCCCAGCAACTGCCGCAGGTGCGGGTGTTCGTCCAGTTCGCGCTGCGCGGCCAGTTGCACTTCGCTCGGACGCAGCTCCTCGCAGAACGCCAGCGAGGATTCCAGCGGACGCAGCAGGCGCCGCGCGATCAGGCGCTCGCGCAGGCCGGCGTTGATGCGCTGGCCCTTGGCGACGAGCAGGATGCCGCGGCGGTCGCGGATATCCTCGGTGACCACCAGCTCGCGCGTGGCCGAGGCCTGGATCAGGTGTTCAAGGCAATGCGTGCCGGGGCGCTCGGGCAGGTCCAGCCCGAGTTCGGCGTGCGCGCTTGGGGACGTCATGGGGGTGTCGCACGATCAGGGAACGGGAGGGCGCCGCGCCGTTCCATGCGCGATCGAACAGGTGTTGCCGACGGCGCGGCGGCCGGGGCCGCCGCGCCGCGTCCTTCAGAGTTCGCCCAGGCCGCTGGCACGGCCGTCCGGGCCGACCTCGAGCAGGCGCAGGGTGTTGGTCGCGCCGTGGGTTTCCATGTGCTCGCCGCTGGTGAACACCACGCGGTCGCCCGGCGCCAGCAGGCCGGCTTCGACCAGCACGCGGATCGCGCCGCGCGCGGCCTCGCGCGGAGTCAGGCCGCGGCTGTCGAAGTTGATCGGGAACACGTCGCGCATCATCGCCATGTGCCGGCGCGCGCCGTCGTGGCGGGTCACCGCGAAGATCGGCGCCTTGGCGCGGAAGCGCGACAGGTAGCGCGGGGTGCCGCCGGATTCGGTCATCGCCACGATCGCGCGCACGCCCACGTGCTGGGACAGGAACATCGTCGCCATGGCGATGGCCTGGTCGGCGCGCTCGAGGTTGCGCGGGGCCATGCCGAAGTCGGTTTCGGTCTCGAACTGGCGCTCGGCGCCCAGGCAGATGCGCGCCATCGCCTCGACCGCGCGGATCGGATAGGCGCCGGCGGCGCTCTCGGCCGACAGCATCACCGCGTCGGTGCCGTCGATCACCGAGTTGGCCACGTCCAGCACTTCGGCGCGGGTCGGGATCGGGCTTTCCACCATCGACTGCAGCATCTGCGTGGCGGTGATCACCACTTTGTTCTGCGCCAGCGATTCCTTGATGATCTTCTTCTGCAGGCCCGGCAGCTCGGCGTCGCCGATTTCCACGCCCAGGTCGCCACGCGCGACCATCACCACGTCCGAGGCCTCGACGATCTCGCTCAGGTTCTCGATCGCCTCGGTGCGCTCGATCTTGGACACCAGCGCCGCATCGCAGCCGTGCGCGCGGGCGATGCGCCGCGCCTCGTTCATGTCCTCGGCATTGCGGCAGAACGACACAGCGATGAAGTCCACGCCGATCTTGGCGACGATGCCGATCAGTTCCTTGTCGCGCTCGGTCAGCGCGCCCAGCGACAGGCCGCCACCCTGCTTGTTGAGCCCCTTGCGATCGGACAGCACGCCATCGTTGAGCACGCTGGTGACGATGCGCTCGCCCTGCACCTCGACCACCTTCAGCTGCATCAGGCCATCGTCCAGCAGCAGCACGTCGCCCGGGGCCACGTCCTGCGGCAGGCCCAGGTAGCTGACGCCGACCTGGCTGGCGTCGCCCGGCGCGGCATTGGGGTCGGCGATGAGGTCGAAGCGGTCGCCGAGCTTGAGCGAGACCTTGCCCTGAGCGAAGCGCTCGATGCGGATCTTCGGACCGGGCAGGTCGGCGAGGATGCCGATCTCGGCGCCGACGCGGGCCGCGGCGGCGCGCACTTCGGCGGCGCGCTTGGCCTGGCCGGACGGATCGCCGTGGCTGAAGTTCAACCGCACCACGTTGACGCCGGCGCGGAACAGATCCTCAAGCACGCCGGGCGGGTCGGTGGCCGGACCGAGGGTGGCGAGAATCTTGGTGCGGCGCTGGCGTTCGATCATGATGGCATCCTTGGAAAAAGCGCTCAAAGCTAGCACACGCGCCCATCACACAGCATGGCATTTCGGCATAGACGCACGCGCGGTCCGGCATAGCGAACGGACAATGCGGGACAGTATGTGGTCATGCCGCGCCAACAGCCGCCGGCCCGCGGACACCGTGCGGGCAGGCTCACGCCAGGCGACGCAGCATGCGCAGCCAGCGCCCTGTGCGCCGGACGCACCGGCGCACGTGCCCATTCAGGCCGCGACGAGCGCCGGCAACTGCGCCGGCGACTGCGCCAGCACATCGGCACCGGCCTGGCGCAGCTCCTCGGCATCGCCGAAGCCCCACAGCACGCCGATGCTGCGCATGCCGTGATGGCGCGCGCCGTCGATGTCCATGCGCCGGTCGCCGATCATGCGGCACTGCGCCGGCACGACAGAGAGCCGGCGCAGCGCCTCGGCGATCAGGTCCGGCTTGGCCCGCCGCGCGCCGTCGTCGCTGGCACCGACGATCTCCTCGAAGCCTGCGCCGAACGGCAGGTGCTCGACGATGCGCCGCGCGAAGCGTTCGTTCTTCGAGGTCACCACCGCGAGGCGATGGCCTGCCATGGCCACCGCCTCCACCGCCGCGCCGATGTCCGGGAACACCGTGTGCTCGCGCCAGCCATGGCTGTCGTAGCGGCTGCGGTACAGCGTCAAGGCCTGCTCCACCAACGCCGCATCGCCGCCGAAGTGCTGCTGGAAGCTGTCGCGCAGCGGCGGACCGATCCAGGCGCGCAACTGCGCCGGGGTCGGCAGCGGCTGGCCCAGTTCGGCGAAGGCATGGCGCAGGCTGCCGACGATGCCGGCCTTCGAATCGACCAGGGTGCCGTCCAGGTCGAAGAACAGGACGTCGGCGGCGCTCACGCGCCGCGCGCCTGCAGTGCGGCCACCGCCGGCAGGGTCTTGCCTTCCAGGAACTCCAGGAACGCGCCGCCGCCGGTGGAGATGTAGCTGACCTGCTCGGCGATGCCGTACTTGTCGACCGCGGCCAGGGTGTCGCCGCCGCCGGCGATGGAGAACGCCGACGAGGCGGCGATCGCCCGCGCCAGGGTCTCGGTGCCCTTGCCGAAGGCGTCGAACTCGAACACGCCGACCGGGCCGTTCCAGACCACGGTGCCGGCCTTGGCGATCAGCTCGGCGTAGTGCGCAGCGGTCTGCGGCCCGATGTCCAGGATCAGGTCGTCGTCGGCGACATCGGTGACCGCCTTTACCGTGGCCTCGGCGTCGGGCATGAACTGCTTGGCCACCACCACGTCGCTGGGCAGCGGGATCGCCGCGCCGCGCGCATTGGCGTCGGCCACGATCTTGCGCGCGGTGTCGAGCAGGTCCGGCTCGCACAGCGACTTGCCGACCGCATGCCCGGCCGCGGCGATGAAGGTGTTGGCGATGCCGCCGCCGACGATCAGCTGATCGACCTTGTCCACCAGGTTGGACAGCAACTCCAGCTTGGTCGAGACCTTGCTGCCGGCGACGATCGCCAGCAGCGGCTTGGCCGGTTGCTCCAGCGCCTTGGCCAGCGCATCCAGCTCCGCCATCAGCAGCGGGCCGCCGGCGGCGACCGGGGCGAACCTGATCACGCCATGAGTGGAGGCCTGCGCACGGTGCGCGGTACCGAACGCGTCCATCACGAACACGTCGCACAGCGCCGCATACTTCTTCGCCAGGGCCTCGTCGTCCTTGCCCTCGCCGACGTTCATGCGGCAGTTCTCCAGCAGCACGATCTGCCCGGGCTGCACGTCCACGCCATCGACCCAGTCGCGGATCAGCGGCACGTCGACGCCGAGCAGCGCAGCCAGGCGGATGGCCACCGGCTCCAGCGAATCCTCCTGGGTCCACACGCCTTCCTTGGGCCGCCCCAGATGCGAGGTCACCATCACCGCCGCGCCCTGCTCCAGCGCGTGCTTGAGCGTCGGCACCGAGGCCAGGATGCGCTGCTCGGAGGTGATCAGGCCATTGTCGATCGGCACATTCAGATCTTGCCGGATCAGCACGCGCTTGCCGGACAGGTCGAGATCGGTCATTCGCAGGATGGACATGTGATTGCTCGCTTTCGTGGGGTTGCAAAGGGAAAACCGCGCCATCGGTGCAGTATCGGCGTCGGCATCGGAACGTCGGGTGCACGCCGTTCGGCCGATCGCCGCGCAGCGGCGAAACCACCATTGTCCGGCGTCGGCCGCACAGCGGCAAATCGGTGGGTGACGGTGCGCTGCCCCGCGCGCGCGGCGCGGCGTGCGCGCCGCCGCCGCGGGATCGATCAGCCCGTGCCCTCGCCGGCGCCGGGTTTGCGCAGCAGGCTGAGCGCAAA
>NZ_AQOI01000200.1:0-20783 GCF_000364665.1 Xanthomonas sp. SHU 199 | reverse complement strand
GTGGCGACGCCGTTGTTGGTGGTGGTGATCTGCTTGACCGCCCCATCCGGCCAGTAGCTCCAGGCCTGATTGCCGTTGCCATCCGGGAAGCTCAGCGCCTTGATCCGGTTGCGCACGTCGTAGCTGCGATCGACCCGACGACCGGAGGCGAAGGCGGAGTCCGCGTCGCACGACGTCGTGCTGGGCAGAGACAGGCCCGCCGCACTCCACACCAGGTTGCCGGCAGCGTCATAGCCATTGGCGGTGGCGCCGGTCTCCGGTTCCACCGTCTTGCACAGCTGCTGGTAGGTGTCGTAGACGTAGCTGCGGGTGACCGACACAGTGCCGTTGGCGTCGTGGCGGCGGATGGACAGCGGCTTGCCGAAGATGTCGCGGTTGATCTCGGTGGTGGCGCCTTCCGGATGCTGGATCCAGACCGGCGCGTCGTAGCCCGGGCGGTCGAAGACCTGGTAACCCGACAGGGTCTGGTTGCCTCGCGGGTTGGTCACGCGCATCTGGCTCGCCGACAGGTACTCGGTCTTCGTCGTCAACAACCCCAGCTCGGAATCCTGGGAGACCGCCGTGGTCCGGCCGAGCGCGTCGTACTGCGTCCAGGTACCGGTCGACAGTTGATCGGACGTGCCGGGATACGAGGCGAACAAGGTGTGCCCCTGGTGGTCATAGGTGAACCGGCTGAACCGCTGGGTGGCGCCCACGTTCGCGGCGTCGTATTCCTGGGTCAACACCGGCCGCCACAGGCCATCGAGGTAGGTGACCTTCCTGGCGTTGCCAGTGGACACGGTGTGCCGCCAGTGCCCGGCAGGCAGACCGAATTCGGCGGCGTTCACCTGTTCGAAGGCCAACCCCGTCGATGCCCAGGCGACGGTGTCGCCGCTGGGATAGGCGATGCTGGTCAATCGCCCCATGGCATCGTAGCCGTAGCTGGTGGCATAGCCGTTTTCGTCGGTTGCCGAGCTGATCAGGCCGCGGTCGTCGATGACGGCCGTGTCGCTGGTGCCGTCCGCATAGGTGATGCCCTGCGGCATGCCGCGCTTCCAGCCGCTGAGGCTGGTGGCATTGCCATTTCCGTCGGTGACCTTCGCCACCGTTCCGTCGCCATTGTAGGCAACCGTCTGGATGGTCTTGCCGAACCGCGAGAAACGCGTCGGCAACGCCGTGGCGGCGTCGTAGGCGTTGGCGGACATCTCCTGGCTGCTGCCCGGCGCCGTCTTGGTGACGGACGCGATTTGACCGATCACCCATCGGGTGTAGTCGTCGTAATACGCTGTGGCCTCGGTGCGGGTATTGAACGCGCTGGAGCGGGTCACGCTGGTCGGGCGCGCGAACACATCGAAGCTGTTCACTGCCATCTGGAAGGTGCCGCCATCCTGGGTGATGGTGGTTCGCTTGAGGGGCCTCAGCCCTGCAATGGACACGTCGTCCTCGTTCGATCCATGGCCAGAACCGACGAAGTTCGGAAACGGCTGATTGGCGACCTCATCGCTGGTGATGTAGTCGTTCACGCTAGTGCTGAGGATATTCACGGTATCCCCAGACGAACTGCTGGTGTACGAACCAGCCTCAACACCCAGATCCAGCCCTTCGTTCAAGTTGTACCAGGCACCGAAGGTATACCGCTTGAAGTCGTTTTCAGGGCCGCGCACCTCGGTTTGTATCAACTTCCTGCATGCGGTCGGCGGCAGGTTCGGGCGCTGACAGTTCTCCGCAAATGCCAGCCCGCCTGCGCCGATGCCGTAGGTATACGACCACTGCATCGATGGCAGGCCAGGACCGCTGATCGACTTGCTGACCAGGGTGAAGTTGTCCGAGAAGTTGGGGATGGTCAGATACTGATAGCTGGTACTCGGACCGGCCGCATCCATGAAACTGTTGCACTGCTTGGGGATGTTGTGGCGGAAATGCCGCTTCACCGAGAACGCATAGGTTGCCGTGGCATTGCTCGGCAACGTGACGGCATAGGTAAAGTTGCCGGTCGACATCTCGGGCGCGGGGCAGCGCGGAGGATCTTCATAGAGCGGCAAGGCAGGCGTGGGCGTAATGATCATGTCGCCGCTCTGCACATAGCGCGACTGGGCATTGTCCGGTTGCGTCACCGTCAACGACTTGTCGCCGTACGAATAGGTCCAGTTTCCGATGCTGGATTCGACCGCGGTGATGTTGGCACCGGAGGTTCCGGTCACTCGAATGTAGCGGCCATCGCTGGCATCGATGCGCGACAACTGATCGCCGTTGTAGGTGTAGGTGACCCAATTACCGAAGCGATCCTCGACCCGTGTGGCCAGGAAAAACACCGCCAGACGCGACATCGACGCACTGGCGGAGTAGTTCCCCATCCGCTTGGAGATGGACGGGTGCGTCTTGCTGACCACCCAGTCGAAGTAGTACTTGTCGCCTTCCGGCGACAGCGCCACGAATCCTTCGCCCGGATAGCCGTTCTTGGTACTCGCCAGGCAAGAGAAGCGCCAGAAATCCTTGGTGATCCAGGGATAGCTGGTGCCGTTGTTCGGTGCAGGCAACTGCGTCGACGGGTCCCTGAGCATCTGGCGATCGCCCGAACCCGGAATGTGCAGATTATTGCCAGACCAATAGTCCCGCGCAGGAATGGTGTAGCTCGGTGGCTCTGCGGGCTGACTGCAGCGGCTGTTCGGGCTATTGCCGGACACCTGCCAACCGTTCGCGCCGAACACACCCATCAGGTACGGCACATCGAACGAACCGCCGACACCGAAGCCGTCGAGCTTTCCGCTGCGTCCCGCACCGTCGTCTTCGACGACATGCGTGCGCTGCAGACGAACCGGTAGCTTGCTGTTGCCGGGGATGTCGATGTCCGTCCAGTTGAACACCACACTGCCATTCTTCAGGCTGACCTGCTCGCCGAAGGAATCGACGCTCAAGCGCCCGATCTCCTGTGATTGCTTGATGCGTTCGATGTACTTCTGGTCGAACCGCAATTCGTCCGCACCGGCGGTCGCCGCATATCCGAGAGCCAACAGCGCCAGGCCTGCGCGCAGCCGGAAGAACGTCTGGAACCTATCCATAGAGAAGTCTCAAGAAAGCAGTCGGCAACCGGTGCGAAGGCTGCAGCGCATCTGGCATGCGCGACAGGGACACGGTCGGAATCTGGATGTGAAGCGGACCCCAGGCGCCCGGAAACTGGGCGCCGGCATGGGACGAGAACGCTAGGGCGGCAATCGCGACGGATTGCGCAACTGTGTGACAGGCAAGCCGGTGCCGACGCGACAATCCATGTATCCCCCTGGTTTCAACCTCGTCCCCTGGGGATCACCGCACGCCATGCTGCAGGCAGCATGGCGCGGACGAATGCTGCGCATTTGCCGCAGTCTGGATCCCCGGCGGAACTGTGATAGAACGCACCAGAGGCTGTCAAGGAGATTTTGCGGTTGCGGCATGCGCCGTGCTCGAACGGCGCACTACTTCTCCTTCCGCCAATTCACCGACCCACGGTTTTCCACCGTGCTCGATTCCACCTCGGCATCGAAGCCGCGGCCCAGCAGATATTTCAGCGTCAGGACCGAGCCGCTGCCGATCAGCGACACGCCGTAGCTGACGTAGAGTTTAGGCGAAAGGTATTTGCCGAAGCCCACTACCGAGCCGCCGAGGGTGCGCGACTGGCTGACGCCGGCGTCGTCGAAGCCGAGCCTGGCGCCGAGTTGCGAGGCGAGCAGGCCGCTGCCGGCCGACAGGGCGCTGGCCGCAGCGGTGACCTGGTCGGCCTCGGCGCTGCTGGTGTTGCTGAGGCTGCGGCCCAGCACCAGGTAGGACATCGCCTCCGATTGCGACATCGACGGGTCCGACCACACGTCCGCATGCGGGGCGGTGGCGCGACCGGTGACGTCGATGCCGGCGGTGACGTCGCCGACCTGGCGCTGCGCACGGATGTTGATGCGCGGGTCGGAGACGATGTTGTTGCTCCAGGTGAGCTGGCCGCGGGTGATGGTCAGGTCCTGCCCGTACGCCTTGTACTTGCCGCTGACATCCAGCCCGCCGGTGGCGGTGGTTTCGCGGCCCGGCCGCGAGCGCACCTGCATCGCGCCGGTCAGCGCACCCTTGAGGCCGAAGCCGGCCATCTTGACCTGGTCGCCCAGGGTCACGCGCAGGTCCATCTCCAGTGGCGAGGTCGGCGTGGCCTCGGGGTCGGCCGGGTCCAGCACCACCACGTCCTCGGACAGCGAGGTGCCGCGATCCAGCCGCTCCAGGTCGATGTCGGCCGAGGGCACGGTGACCTGGCCGCTCAGCATCATGGTCTTGTTGGCGATGCCGAACTGCAGGTCGGGGTTGGCCACCGCGCGCAGTTCGGCGGTGTTGGACACCAGCACGTTGGTCCCGCGGATGTTCAACTGTAGCGGCGTGCGGTCGCCGTACCAGGACAGGCCGCCATCGACATTCAGCGTGCCTTCGCCGGACTTCACCGAGGCGACGATGCGCGCCGAGCCGTCCGGCTGCGCGTCGAAGCGGCCCTTGCCCTCGCTCAGGGTCAGGCCCAGCGCCGGCAGTTCGCCGGTGAAGTTGCTCAGCGTGGCGTCGCCGCCCATCGCCGGCTGCGAGCGGGTACCGCGCAGGCTGACGTGGCCTTCGACCAGACCCTTGGGCCGGACCAGATCGGGCGAGAACAGCTCCAGCCAGTACAGCCGCGCCATGTTCATGTAGATCTCGCCGGTCAGCGGCGCGTACGCGTCCCAGCCGGTGTCGACGGTGGCGTCGACGAAGCCGTCGCCCTGGAAGCCGATGCCGAGCTTGGAATGGATGTGCTGGGCGCTGAAGTCGGTGACGAAACTGAACTGGTCGTAGCGCAGCAGCTCGCCGCGGGCGTTGTCGCCCAGGCGCAGGCCGCCTTCGCGCGAGGCCAGGCGCAGCGAACCCTGCCAGGCATTGCCGGCCGGCTTGAAGCTGCCGTCGATGGACAGGTCGCCGCGCAGGTACATCTTGCGGCCGTTGCTGGGCGGCAGCCATGGCTGCACCAGCGCCAACGGCAGGGCGTCGCCGCGCAGGGTCAGGCCCTGCTTCGGCCAGTCGGCGGACACGCACAAGGCGCCGCCGCTGCCCGGGGCCAGGCAGCTCTCGGACAGGCTGAAGGCGCTGCCGGCCACGCTGAAGTTGGCCGCCTGCCGCAGCTGCCACGGTTCGCCCTTGGCCGGTGCGATGCGCAGCGTGTTCAAGGCGCCCTGCCAGCGCGCGCCGTCGCGGCGCACCTGCCCGGCCAGCGCCAATGCGCCCATGTCGTTCTCGGTCTTGGCGTCGAGTTGCAGGTTCTCGACTGCGCCGCGCGCATCCACGCTCAAGGTCTGCAGCAACACGCCGGCATTGATCGCGCTGCCGCGCAGGGCGAGTTCGCCGCCGTTGCCGCGCCAGGGCAGGCGCCCGCGCAGGCTGAGGCTGTCGGCGCTGTAACTGTCCCACTTCAGGCCGCTGCCGGTGAGGTCGGCGGTGAGATCGGGCGCGTCGCGGCGGCCCTTGACCTGCACGCTGCCGCGCAGGCTGCCGGCGCCGCCGGGCAGCAGGTCGGCCAGTTGCAGCGGCTGCAGTTGCGCGTCCACGTCGAGCTGGTCGCCGACCTTGCCCTGCGCCTGCAGGCGGCTGTCGCCCAGGCTCAGTTGCAGCTTGCCCTCGCCCTGGCTGCCCTGCAGGGCGAGCTTGGCGTTGGCGTCGAGCGGGCGGCTGCGCAGGCGTCCGTTCAAGCGCGGAATGTCGAGCGTGGCCTGATAGCCGGCGGCGCTGCCGTCCGGTCGCGCCGGCAACTGCTTGCCCTGCGAGGCGAAGGTGCCCGACAGCTTGCCGTCCCAGCCCGGTGCGAAATAGCCCGGGTCGAACCCGGCCAGCGTGCCTTGCACGTCCCAGTTCAACTCCGGCACCCAGGCCACGTTGCCGCCCAGGTCGAGCGTGCCGCTGGACATGCTCGCGCGCACCTGCTTCAGCTGCGCCTGGCGATCGTCGCCGCGCACGTCCAACTGCAACTTGGCGCTGTCCTTACCACGGGCGACGGTGGCTTCGCCGTAGGTGGCCCACTGTTTCATCGTGCCGGCCACGCCCAGGTTGGCCTCGACCAGCTTGATCGGCACCGCCGGTGCGTCCGGGGTGGACGGATCCGGCGCTGTGGCGAAGCTCATGCCGCTGGCGTTGACCGCAAAGCGCAACTGCGCGTTGTCCGGGTCGCGCAGATCGGCGGTGCCGCGCAGGCGCAGTTGCCCGTCGAAGGCGCGCAGCTGCAGCGGCGCGACGGTGAGCACCTGGTTGTCCAGGCTCAGGTGCGAGGGATCAAGAACAATTTTCTGCCCGTCGCGCGACAGTTCGCCCTGCAGATCGGCGTTACCGCCCTTGCCCTTGGCGCGCAGGTCGAAGGCCAGCGGCACGGACGCCGGCGCATCGTCGGCCGGCGGCACCAGCAGCGACGGATCCAGTGCCTTGCTGCTGGCGGCGAATTCCCACACCGGATCGGTGCGGCCGGTGAACACCAGGGTGGCGCGCAGCGGCGCCGGTGCGTTGCCGGCGATGGCCACTTCCATCTTGTCCAGGTCGCCGCGCGCGACCAGGCCCAGGCGCGCCGGGGTGCGCCCGCGCGCGGCCGGCAGCACCGCGCTGGCGGTGAGGTCGGCCTTGTAGTCCTGGCCCGGCAGGTAATCGCCATTGACGCGGAAATCGCCGCGGTCGCTGTTCACCACCACCTGGGTGGCGCGGAACTCGCCGTTGGCCACTTCCACGCCGCCGCGCAGCGTGCGGATGTCGATCATCGGCTGCTGCGCCTGGGTGATGCGCAGGCCATCGATCGCGATGCGGTCGGCCTGCAGCGCCAGCGGCACTTCGATCTGCGGCAGCGACTGCGGCCAGCGCGGCAGTTCGAACGGTTCGTCGCTCTTGGCCAGGTTGAGCGTGGCGTTGGTTAGCTCCAGCGCGTCCAGTTGCAGCTTGCGTCCGAGCAGCGGGCGGATGTCAGGATCCAGGTAGGCGCGCTCGGCGGTGAAGTGGATCTCGTTGTAGCGGAAGTCCAGGTTGTGCAACGTCAGCGGACCGGCCAGCGGTCCTTCGGCGCGTTCCCAGGTGAGGGTGGAGCCGGCCGGCAGCCGCGCCACCACCTGCGCCAGCAGCACGTCGCGCCCGGCCACGGTCTGCAGCAGCCAGTACAGCGCGATCGCCGCCAGCAGCACCAGGCCGGCAATGGTCAGCGCCGAGCCCCACCAGAAGCGCTTGCGCCGATAGAAGCGCGGGCGCCGCGGCGGCGGTGCGGAGGGCGACGCCGGCTCGATCGGCGCGCTCACAGGTTGGCTCCGATGTTGAGATAGAGCTGGAACTGCGAGTCGGGATCGTTCAAGCCATGGGCGATGTCCACCCGCACCGGGCCGACCGGCGAGCGCCAGCGCAGGCCGAAGCCGACGCCGGTGTGCCAGTCCGGCGTGTCGTCGAAGGCGCTGCCGCTATCGACGAATACCGCGCCGCCCCAGGGCCCGCCCTTGAAGTAGTGCTCGTACTCGGCGCTGCCGGCGAGAATGTGCTTGGCGCCGAGCGCGAAACGGTCCAGCCGCGGCGTGCGCGGGCCGACTTCTCGGAACGCATAGCCGCGGATGCTGTTGTCGCCGCCGGCGAAGAACCGCAGGCTCGGCGGCATCGCCACCAGCGCGTCGGTCCAGGTGCTGCCGGCTTCGCCGCGCAGGATCAGGCGGTCGTTGTCGCCGATGCCGTGGAACCAGTTCACCCGCATGTGCGCCTGCACGAAGCTGGCATCCGAGCCCACACCCTCGGCGCCACCGCGCAGGCTGATGTTGCCGCTGAAGCCCTTGCGCGGGAACACCTTGTCGTCGACGCCGACGTAGTCGGCTTCGATCTGCGGATAGAACAGCGTCGAGGTCTGGTACAGCGCGCCGTCGAAGACCTCGTCGGTGGCGTAGCGCCAGCGCTCGCGCAGCGCGTTGATCGAGGCGATCGCGGTCCAGTGCTCGTTGATCTGGCCACTGCGGCTGCCGGTGAGCTTGACGTTGCGCAGGTCGATGTAGTCGGTCTGCTCGTCGTAGACGCGCAGCGAGGTGGTGTACCAGCCGTCGAGCCAGCGGAATGCCGGGATCCGGTAGCTGGTGATGAAACTCTTGCGCTTCTGCGCGTAGTCCAACTGCGTGCTGAGCTTGTGCCCGCGCGCGTTGACGTAGCGGCGGTCCACGCCCAGGCGCACGCCGGCGCCGCTCTCGCTGCCGTAGCTGAGGCCGGCGGTGTAGATGCTGCGCTTGGCGCGGGTGAGGTTGACGTCCACCGGCACGTCGCCGTTGGCGTCGGCTTCTTCCGGCTTGGGCTGGATGTCGATCACGCTGAAGTAGTCGAGCTTGACCAGCGACTCGCGCAGGCGGTCGAGCTTGCCCTCGTGGTAGTAGCTGCCTTCCTTCCAGTACACCAGCGGATCGAACAGCTTCTGGTTGAAGTAGTCCTGGTGGAAGCGGATCGGACCCATGTTGTAGCGGCGGCCGCTATCCCAGCTCAGGTCGATGTCGGCGGCGTGATCGGCGCGGGTCACCTCGACCTTGCGCTGGGTGAAGTCGGCATCGAAGTAGCCGCGCTCGGCCAGTCGCCGGGTGATGGTGACCTTGCTGGTCTCGTAGACGCTGCTGACGAAGATGTCGCCCTTGCGCGGCCGGAAGTTCTTCAGGTCCTCGCCCAGGTAGCGATCGTCCTCTGCCGGGCCGGTGATGCCCACCTGGAAATTGCGCACCCGCACCGGCTCGCCCTTGTCCACGTGCACCACCACGGTCAGCTTGTCGTCCTGGCGCGGCGCGTCGACGGTGATCTTGGGAGTGAAGTAGCCGAACGGCTCCAGCGCCTGCCGGGTCTGCCGTTCGGCCTGGCTCAGCAGGTACTCCAGGCGCGACTCGCCCTGGTCCTTGCCGATGGCGTCGTACAGCGACAGCGAGACCTGGATGTTCTCGATCATCGCCGCGTCCTCGTCCTTGTTCAGGCCCTGGATCTGCACCTTTTCGATGACGCCACGGGCCTCGGCGAGGCCGGCCAGGGAGAGCAGGGACAGGAAGGTGGCGAGACGGGGGATGGGTCGCATGGGCGTCAGAATACCGGCACCCCATGTGAAGCTGTTAACTAGACGTTTGTTACATGTGACCGGGATGTCGGGTGCACGGCATTTGCGCAGGAGCATCCGTGCTTTCCGGACGCACGGCATTCGGAGCGTCTACGCCGGGAACCGCGCTGCGCCTGCGCCCTTGCCAAGCCACGGCGACGGCGCCACGCTGGCGCCTCGACCCGCAGGAATGCCGCATGTCCACCGTGATCGCCACCGCGCGCCTCGTACTGCGCCGACTGGACCCCGAAAGCGACGCCGCGCCGATGCTGGCCCTGCTCAACGACCCCGGCTTCCTGGCGCACATCGGCGACCGCGGCGTGCGCGACGAAACGCAGGCCAGCCGCTACCTTGCCGATGGCTCGGTGCGCAGCTACGCCGAGCACGGCTTCGGCCTGTATGCGGTGGAGCGTCGCGACGACGGCGCCTGGCTTGGTGTGGCGGGTCTAGTGCTGCGACCGACCCTGCCCGCCCCTGATCTGGGCTATGCCCTGCTGCAACCCTATGCGGGCCAGGGCTACGCCAGCGAGGCGGCGCGCGCGGTGTTGGATTACGCGCGCACCGTGCTCGCGCTGCCGCGCGTCTACGCCATCGTGGCTCCGGGCAATGCGCGCTCGCTGCGGCTGCTCGCCGCGCTGGGCTTCGTCGCCCAGGGGCGGGTACGCCTGAGTCCGGAGGCGGCCGAGGTCGAACTGTATCATTGCGAGTTGGATGCACCCGAGGAGCACGCCTGAGCATGGACACCTTGCACACACTGCGGCTGTTCGCCAACTACAGCCAATGGATGAACCAGCGTCTCTACGCCGCGGCCGCAACCCTGCCGGACGCCGCGATCACCGAGCCGCGCGGCGCCTTCTTCGGGTCGCTGCTGGGCACGCTCAACCATTTGGTGGTGGCCGATACGATCTGGCTGCAGCGCTTCGCCCAGCATCCGGCACGGCACCCGGCGCTGCAGGCCATCGCCGCCACGCCGGTCCCCACCGCCCTGGATGCGCCGCAGGCCGACTGCCTGGCGGACCTGCGGACGCAACGCGAGTCCCTGGATGCGACGATCGCCGAGTGGATGTCGCAACTGCATGCCGATGACCTCGACGTGGCGCTGCGCTATCGCAACACCCGTGGCGAATCGCACGGCCGGCGCTTCGGCGACCTGCTGCTGCACTTCTTCAACCACCAGACTCACCACCGCGGGCAGGCGACCACCCTGCTCAGCCAGGCGGGTGCCGATGTCGGTGTCACCGACATGCTGGCGGTGATTCCGCAGGTGGAGATGGGGTGATCCTGCGATCGCGGGGCGCTGCGCTTGGTGCGTGCCTTGATGTTTAGGGCACCTGTAGTAACGCGACTTGCCGCGGTTTTGCGGTGTGTCTGCCGCCGCTCCTACAAGTGAGCGTTCTTTGGTTAACCAGAGGCTTCGTTTAGAAGCCCATCCACGCAGCGTCACTCGTGCGCGAGCTGCGCCTGCAACTGCGCCACGATCTCGCGCAGCTCCGCCACCTCGGCCTCCAGCGCCTGCACCCGCCCTTCCAACTCATCGTTGCCCGAGGCGGTCGGCCGCGCCTTGAACGTGGCGGCCAGTGCCTCCGCGTCCACCGGACCGGCAAGCAAGTGCATGTAACGGTCCTCGCGCTGCCCGCTGGCACGCGGCAACTGCACCGCCAACTGCCGCTGCGCCAGCCGTTCCAACTGATGGCGGACGTCATCCGCATCGGCGAAGCGCGCCATGCGCTCGGCACGCGTCAGCAACTCGTTGGCGGTCTGCGGACCGCGCAACAGCAGCAGGCCGAGCAGGGCCACCTGTTGCTGGGTCAGATCCAGCGCCGACGCCAAACGATGCTCGTAGCGCTCGGCGCGCGAAGAGAACTGCTGCCGCACCAACCCGCGCCCCTCCAGTTGCCGCAGCGCATGCTGCACATCGCCCGGGCTCAACGCCATCACCGGCTCGCGCGAGGTCTTCTGATTGGCCGCCACCACCGTCGCATTGACCGTGAGCGGATACGCATCCGGCGTGGTTGCCTCTTTTTCGATCAGGCAGCCTAGGGCGCGGGCTTCGGTGGTGGAAAGGACGGGAACGGCGGAGGTGTCGGTCATCGTGTGGGCTTTTTGCTGGTCAGGGGCGAAGCATACTGCGGCCCACGAGCAGGGCGACGCCTTAGTAGCCAGAGTCAGCAGACCTCGCCCGCTGCGATGCCCAACGCAGCGGTGGTCAGTTGATTGCCGGCACTGAGCGCCTGATGCTCCAGGTTCCTGGGCGGTGGACCACCTTGGTCTTGCACTAGCGGCCTGGTTGGTGACGGTGCGGCTATTGCCAGCGCCGAGGTCACGTAGATGTCGTAGTCGACCGCGGCGACGTCGTGGTCGCCTGTAAAAGCTGCGTTGCCGCTAGCGGGATCGCCGAGCCAAGAAATGTAGGTCGTTTTTGGTCACTGAGCCACGTTGAGAAGTCACATTTGAAAATTCATATTTTGGGATGGCAGATAAAAGTCTAACCCACCGTCAGCATCGCTCGCAGCGACACCAATCAAGAAAATAAATATCTTATGCTTCGCGCCGTTTGAAAGCGCATCAGCACGCCATTCCATCGATGATAATTATTCCACCTTCGTCTCTCACGGCATATATCTTCTCATATTGAAAAGAAAGGACAAATCTGCAATTGCATTCTTTCATTAAAGAAGCCATATAGCCCTTTATTTCTTCCCAACTATGCTCAAGATCATCATTGGAGCAATGAAAAACCGCACTCACCCCCACTTTCCATGAACCATTAAATCCTTCAGCCATCACATCAGAACCACCAACACTGGTCGAAAAAACAAAATAAGTTTTAGATTCCTCAAAATTCCCAAAAATTTTCCCGTTGTCAATATCGTAGCTCGCACGAATGCCGTTTAAGGCACGCAAAACACAGTCCTGGCTTGCCTTTTCTTCAATTTCCAAATTCATCATTGTTGTCATTTTCTTCCCTCAATTACAAGCGTTCCTTTACCCTTAATGATAAATATCCTCTTTAATCCCTCTACAGGATTGCCAATGGAGAAGCCGCTGGACTTGCTCGACTGGTTGGCCGCCAGGGTCAGTCCCTGCAGATGGCCACGCCAGAGGCGCAGATGGTCTGTTGATCGCCGGCCTGATTAGCCGATTGCCATTCTTGACGCCGACCGCCGAAGCGACCTGGGGGTGCTGTCCGGGCTGCTGTCGCTGCTGCTGCGCGACTTGCCGTAGCCGACGCTGGCCACGTCGCCCGAGAAGCTGGCGCTGAAGCCGGACTTCTTCTGGGCGCTGCTGTGCACCTCGCTGCTCTGATCCTGCGAAGAGATGAGAGAGATATCGTTGTCAGCACTAGACGCGGACCCTGTTGCGCCAGCACGAAAACCGTCAATGATTTATTGATACAACCTAGCTAGCATTTTATTGCAAAACTCCACAACTGTGACCTTAAACCTCCTATAGCCCAATTCTTTTTAACAACTTCAACGCGACGTGCCTATTATGTTGATTGAACCATCCATGATCCAATTTTTTTTTTAATGCCACACATATATCTTCATCCAATCCCACATTTCCACTTTCCAACCATCGTAATGCCAGCGCATCCCAATAGACCGAATCAAAATCCAAAGCGCTCAGCACCACATATTTATATTTAAAATATTTTCCAAGAGCATCACTAACTTCAGAAAAATCATGTTCAAGTATTTTTACAACCGCCTTATAATCGGAAACCATTTCCAAGTCAAATTTTTTCCCCGATATTATTGCAGTCCACAATCCATCCTTGAAAAAAAAATCAATGTCTTTAACCTTCATTCCTCATGCCCTTCATTGTGCTTTACCTTAACCCCATAATTATCCATGTCTTTAACAAATGCCTTTCGCACGTCATCATTCCAATTCTGATGGAAGTGGCCACTACTCTCATTTGTCAGTATTTCTCCAGTCACATTATCTCGCCTGAATATTCCCCCCACAACATCATCCGGGGAAGCGCCGATAGTTTTTGCGAGCTGCTCATGAAAAGATCCCTGAAGATTGACGCTTGGCTTCCCCACAGCAAACATTGAGGTCGTTGGGTCATATACAAACTCGATGCTTGTCGTGCGTGTCGATGGAAAATAATTATTGATTGCTTTTGAAGAAATGGATCCAGGCTCCAAGCCTAAAACACCCGATGTGGGGCCAGAGCCATGCCATCTACTAGATTTATTAGCATTTGTTAGGGAGGAAATCCCATAACCTTCCGGCCCTGGGAAGGAGGCAGAATAGTTAAATGTCTCCGTAACATCAACAAAGTTGGATCTTGGCTTCTCAGCTAAGACGTTAATTGTATCAAGAGTCGGAATACCACCCTTAGCCGCGCCGATAGAGGAATCGTATACAGATGAACCTTTCCCTGATCGTGTGCTGGGTGGCCCCAAAACCTCAACAGCGCCCGCTACATCGAACATGCTTGCGCCAAATTGATTTGCCGCAGCGACTTGCTCCGGGCTACCGCCAAAGAGAGCTGTCAATCTCGCTGGAGAGCCAAAGATACCCAAGACTGCTGTATCTAGACGATTCCTGTCTTCAAGCGAACCCCCGCCGATCAGCGCTTTAACTTGCTGCCCATTCCAATCCCTCTCCGTCAGCAGCTGATAGTCAAGGCTGTAAGACGATCCAACGCCGATTGTGCTTTTTGAGGCAGCTTGCGCTACGCCTGCCGCAAGTATCGCGTCATATTCCTGGGTGCCCGGCTTAAGACTCAGCAGCGCTGCTTGCTGCTCCGGCGTCAGGTAGTCGAAGTACCGATCCTTCATCTTACGGCTTTGCGCAAGACTGACGTCATCCCACTTCCGCTCTACATTCTCTCGGCATTCTTCCGTCGTGCACTTGCTGAGCTCACGCGCCTTTTCATCGCGTTGCGGATGACTGAGATAGTTGTTCACCACTTCATTGCTGGCCGTCGCAACACCCGCAGTGCCGCCCGCCACCGCACCCGCAGCAGTCGATGCCAAGGCGGTCAACGTGTCCGCCAACGGTCCGGTGACGCCTGCATCCCGCAGCGCGGTTGCCACGGCGGGCGCGGCGAGCGTGCCTGCAGCGGCGCCCGTCGCACCGTCCAGCCCACCGGTGAGCCCCCCGACCACGGTATGCGCCAGCACGCGCAGGCTGCCATTGTCGCCCCACTGGCTTTCCAGCTGGTCGGCCTGAGCGGTGAGCCGCGCCTTCTGGTCCGGATCGACCGTGCCGTCAGCTTCTAGGCGCAACGTTGCCGCTTCCTTCATCTTCTTTTCGGCGTACTCGCCGATCACATGCGTGGCCTGCTGCCCAAACGTCGCCGTGATCTGCGCCTGCGCCGCCACCTGCTCCTGCAGCTTCTGCCCATCCCATTGCTTGGTCAGACCATTGGCGTCATCGCCGGTGACGACATCCCGCTCCAGGCCCGCCAGCGCGTCCGCTACGCTCTTGCCGGTCTTGGCTTGCTGCCCCGCTTCGTTGGTGATGACCAGCGCCCCGCCACTGATGCCGCTGTGCGTGGTGGATTGCGAGTTCCCACTCTCATGGCCATAGCCGGCCGCACTGCCGTTGGCGCCGGTGTTGTAGTTCTGCCAGGACCACTTGCTGCCATTGTTGGTGGTGGAAGGTGTCTGGCCCTCACTGCCCTTGGCCTTATCGTCGTCGGTGCCGACGCTGTAGCCGCCCGACAGGCTGATGCCCTTGGCGTCATAGCTGCTGGTGTTGGCGATGTCGCTGTACGTCAGCGTGCCGGTGCTCAGGCGGTTCTTGCCTTGGTCGATCGCCTCCTGGCTGCTGGCGATCACCGCGCCCTTCAGGTCGGTGTTGCCGCCCACGGTGATGTCGAACCCGCCCTTGCCGGCCTGGATGCCGCTCTGCTCGGTGACGCTGGCGTAGTCGCCATTGACCTTGTTGCTGCTGTAGCTGGCGCTGGCACTGAACCCGATGCCGAACGTGACGTTGCCACCGATCGACTTGTCCTTGCTGGCGTAGCTGCTGGTGTCCTGCAGGCTCTCGATGTTGAGGTTGCCGCCGACGTCGGCGATCACCTTGTCCGCGGAGACCTGCGCGCCCTTGAGCGTGGTGTCGTTGCCGCTGATGATCGTGGCGTTGTCACCCGCAGCCACATGGCTGTTGGTGTAGCTGACATCCTCGCCATTGGCCTTGCCACGCGCTCCGCTGGCGCTCAACGTCACGCCCGCTGCGAGCCCATCAGCGCCATAGGTGATCGCAACGCCGACGGCGGCGCTGCTGCTCTTGCTGGTGCTGTGTTGTTCGGCCGTGTTCTTCGCCGCCTCGATGGTGACATCGTGATCGGCGGCCAGCAGCAGGTCGTGACCAGCGGTGACGTCGCTGCCGCGTACCAGCAGGTTGCTCGCATCGCCGCCGCCAGCAGCGATCAGATTGACGTCGCCGCCGGCCTGTAGCTTGGAACCCTTGGCCTGGTCGGCCGACTGGGTACTCTTGCTCTCGCTCTTGCTGCCCCCCACCGTCACGGCGACGCTGATGTTCGCGCCTTGCGCCGCGCTTGCGGCGCTGCCGCTGGCCAGTGCGCTTCCGGTCTGACTCAGCGAGCTGGCGGCGCCATAGGCGCTGTAGGCCGCGGATCCCGCCGCCAGCGCCTGCATGCGCGCATCGCCACTGACTTTGGAGCCTGCCTTGGCCGTGTCGTAAGCGGACTGGGCCAGGTTCAGTGCTGCGGAACTGAGCGTGATCGACAGGCCGCCTTGGCTGAACTTGCTGCGCTGCTCGGCATCGGTGGTGTCGTGGACCTCGGTGATGGCGATGTCCTTTGCCTTCACCGTGATGTCGCCGGCATTGGCCAGCACGTCGCTGCCAGTCTGCGCGTAACGATTGCCCGCGACCAGCGTGACGTCGCCCGCCACGCTGCCGACCGTGCTGCCCACATGCGTGACATCGGCGGTGTCGGCATTGTTCTGGATCTTCTGCGTGCCGAAGGTCACGCCGATCCCGCCGCTGCCGAACATGCCGGACTTCTTCGTCTTCTTCTCGTGCTCCTCGCTATGCGTGTTCTGCGCCGTCTCCAGCGTCAGATCGTTGCCGGCGGCCACCACCACGTTGCCGGTGCCCGCAACCTGCGCGCCCTGCGAGAGCAAGTCGTGGCCGGCGGCGATCTGCACGGTGTCGCCGCTGAGCGTGGTCGCCACGGCGGTGCTGTCGTGCCACTCGTCGTGCGTGGTGGTGGTCTTGCTGGACAGGAAGCCCTTTTTCTTCTTCTGCATGTCCTGCACGGCGTCGTGCTGCTCCTGCTCGGTGAGCAGGTTGACGTCGTTGCCGGCGGACACCGCCAGCGCGCCCTTGTCGGTGAACGCCTTGGCGGCGGTCAGGTTCACGTCGTGGCCGGACTGCAGGGCGATGTCGCCGCCGGCGGTGAACTCGCTGCCGTGGACGGTCTCGTCGCGGGTGCTGGTGGTCTGCTTGAAGCGCTTGCGCGTCTCCAGGGTGCTGCTGCTGTCGACCGTGGTCAGGGTAGTGCTGTTGAGGTCGTTGCCGGCGACCACGGCCAGGCCGTTGCCGGCGTCGAGCTTGGCGGCGGTCAGGTTGACGTCGTGGCCGGCGCTGAGCACTAGGTTGCCGCCAGCGGTGAGTGCCTGCTGGTCGATGTCCTGGGTGGTCGTGGTGGTGGTGACCTTGGTCTTGCCCTGACGGCTCTGGTCGGTGACGGTGCGGCTGTCGCCCAGCACCGAGGTCACGTTGAGATCGTGCCCGGCCGCGGCGATCAGGTTGCCATCGGCCTTCACTTGGGCCTGGCGGATGGTGAGGTCGTTGCCGGCGGCCAGTTGCAGGCTGCCGCCGGTGGCGATGCTGGTGCGCACCGTGGCCTTGCCGTTGGCGTCGGTGACCGGGGTCAGCGACAGGTCGTGGCCGGCCTGCAGGGCTGCGTCGCCGCCGGCGGCGATCGCTACGCCGTGCAGTTGCAGGTCGTTGCCGGCCTGCAGGGACAGGTTGTTGCCGACGGTCAGGCTGGTGCCATCGCCGCCGCGGGTCAGGCCGGACTCGTTGCGCAGGGCGGTCGGCTGCAGCGTGAGGTTGTTGCCCGCCAGCAGTGCGGCGCTGTTGCCGGCCTGCACGGTGGTACCGGTGAGGCTGAGGTCGCGGCCGGCCTGCAGCAGCAGGTTGTTGCCGGCAGTGATGCCCGAACGCAGGTCGCCGCCGGCGAGGGCGTCGCGGGTGGTGCTGGTCAGGTCACGGCCAGCGCTGAGCCACACGTCGCGGCCGGCGATCTGGCCGCCGAGGTTGAGCAGGTCCTGATTGGCCTGCAACGCCACCGTGCCGCTGGACACGATGCGGCCCTGGTTGAGCAGGTTGCCGACGTTGGCGCTGACATTGGCGCCGCCGATGGTGCCGGTGTTGCTCAAGCCAGCCGTGGCGTTGAGCGAGACGTCGCCGTTGTCGCTGGCCAGCAGCGCGCCGTCGCTGCGCAGGGTCAGCGCGGTCTTCGACGACAGGTACACCACCGGCACCAGCACCTTCTGGCCCTGGTACTCCTGTTCCACCATCCACACGATGTCGTGGGTCAGCGCGGCGACCTGGTCGGCGGTCAGCGCCACGCCCACGCTCAGGTGCAGCGTGCCGGCCTCGGCGACGCCGCCATCGAGCAATGCGCGGTACTGGGCCACGCCGTCGGCGTAGTTGCCCAGGTAGCGGCGGCCGGTGAGCTGGGTGATCTGGTCCAGCACCAGGCGCTGTTCGTAGAAGCCATCGCCCAGGCGGGTCTGGGTCCACTGCGGATCGACGCCGAGCTTGTCCAGCAGGTAATCGCTGCTGATGAAATTGTTGTAGTCGACGAAACGCGGATCGGTCTCGATCAGGTAGCGGCGGCCGGGGGCGCTGTTGCTGGCCTTGACCCCGCCCAGGCCGTTGGCGGCACGACCCAGCGTGTTGACGCTGGCGCCGTTGCTGCCGACCAGGCGGTACAGCCCGCCCATCGGCAGCACGATGTTGCCCAGCGGCGCGCCGACCCCGCCAACCACCTGCGGCACCTGGCCGGTACCTGGGTCGATCTGCTGGTACTGGCCGGGCACGCTGCCGGCGGTCAGCACCGCCTGCGCCGTGCCGGCCTGGACCTGGCTGCGGCCGCCGCTGCCGGCGCCGCCGAGTTGGGCCTGCACGCCGCTAGCCTGGACCTGGGACGCAGTGGCGCTGCTGCCACCGACCAGGGTGGCCTGGCCGTCGTCGATGCGGATGGCACCCAGGCTGGCGGTGGCGATATGGTTGCCCACGTTGGCCTTGGTCGGCGTCGCAGCGGTCTGCGCCTGCACGGCGATACCGCCGGCGCCGTCGGCGCTCATCGTGCCGTACCGGTTCAGGGCCCCGCCCTGGGTGGCGTTGAAGGAGGCGCCGCCGATGCTGCGGCCGTCGCTGCCGACCGCGCCGTTGCTGATGGTGGCGCCGCTGATGGACACACCCTGTCCGCCGGTCATGTTGGCGGCGAGGGCGATGTAGCTGGAGTCGACCGTTGTGGTCGACAACACGTTGTTTTCGCGGTTGTAGCCGCAGATCGGACTCTTGCGTGCGTTGGGTCCGGAGACTTGCGTCATCGCACAGTCGTCGATGTACGCGATGACCTTGTGCTCGACATCGCGCTGTACCACTTGCTGCTTCAACGCCAGCGCCTGGTTCGCCACAGACTCGCTGCCAGTGACCATGCCGTCGTACAGGCCAGCGACACCGCGTTGATTGACCATCAGCGCACCAGCGGCGGCAATCGTCGAGGCGTTGTTGGTCACACTGCCGGAAAGGGCGATGTTGCCGCCCGCCGCGATGCGCCCTTCGGCGCTGGCCGCGATCAACCGCTCGCGTTGTTCGACCGAGTACTCTCGGTAGACGCCGGGGCTTGGCCCTTGGTAAGGGACGCGAATGTAGTAGGGCTGGTTGGGATAGATGATCCCTCTGCCTTCGATCAGTTCGCTCGGCATCGCCGCATTGGCCGCTGCCTTGTCCGCATCCGATAGCGGGCCGGTCTGCGTACTCAGCACCCGCCGCCGATTGTTGATCTGATTGGCCGCGATCAGGATGCTGCCATCGGCCTCGATGCTGCCGGAGACGTTGTCCAGCGTGCCGGTGCGCGCGGTGAGGGTACCGTTGCCGTCGCGCGCGGCGCCGATGGCGATGTTGCCGAGGCTGAAGATCTTCGCGTCGCGGTTGACCAGTTGGTCGCGCACCAGCAGGGTCATGCCGCTGGTGGCGCCGATCAGCGCGCTGCCGTAGGCGGCGTTGTCGGTGGCGCCGCCCAGGTCGGCGCCGTTGACCAGGGTGCCGGTGTCCACCAGCACGTTGCCGCCGACCAGGCTGCCGGTGTTGGACACCGACCCCGCGGTGACCTGCAGGTTGCCGCTGGCGGAGAGGTCGCCGGCGTTGCTGACGCTGCCGCCGGTGTTCAACTGCACGTTGCCCGAGCGCATGCTGGCGCCGGCCACGTTGCTGATGCTGCTGGCATTGATGCCGAGGCTGCGCCCGGCCTGCAGCGCCGAGGCATTGACGAAGTTGCCGCCCACCGCCAGGCGGAAGTCGCCGTTGCTGGTGATGTCGGCACCGGCGCGATGGGTGTAATCGCTGCGGATGGTCAGGTCGAGCAGGTTCTGGCCGAGGATGCTGCCGCCGCCATCGAAGCCGACGGTGTCGATCACCACGTCGCCCGCGCCGCCGGCGCTGCTGCCGGCGCCGATCTGTCCGCCGCTATTGCTCAGGCTCTGCAGATTCAGGCGCACCGCCTGTTCGGCCTTGATCCTGCCGTTGCGGTTGTCGAGCGTGGCGCCGCTCCGCTGCAACAGCATGCTGGCGCCGGCGTAGACGCTGCCGCCCTGGTTGTCGAGCGCATTGGTGTTGGCGACCAGGTCGCCGCCGGCCACCAGTTGCCCGCTGCCATTGGCGATGCTGGCGGCGTCGAGCACGACGCTGCCGCGTCCGCCCAGGCTGCCACCGACGTTGCGCAACTCGCCGCCGGTGGTGAGCCGGGTCAGGCCGCCGCCGTTGTTGACGATGCTGCCCTGGCTGTTGTCGATGCGGCCGCCGGACAGGGTCATGGCGTTGCCGCTGTCGAGCTGGCCGCCGCTGTTGAGCAGCGCGCCGGTGACGGCGACGCTGAGGTCGCGGGCGGCGCCGATGCGGCCGCTCTGGTGATTGTCGAGCTGGCCGCGCGCGGTCAACGCCAGGTCGCGCCCGGCCTGCAAGGTACCGCCACTGTTGCTCGCGTTCTCCGCGTTCAGCGTCAGATCGGTGCTGGCGCCGATCACGCCCGCGTCGTTGTTCAACGTATGCGCCAGATCCACGCGCAGGTCGCCACCCGCGCCACCGCTGCTCAGCGCCTGCATGGTGCCGCCGCGGTTTTCGAGGCTGTCGGCGCGCAGCACCAGGCTGCCGCCGGTGGCTTGCACCACGCCGAGGCGGTTGTCGAGCGCGCCGCTGCCCAGTTGCACATTCAAGCCGCGCCCGGACACGCTGCCGCCGATATTGCCCAGGCCGGCCGCGGTGACGCTGGCATCGCCGGCCGCGGCGATGGCGCCGCCCTGGTTGTCGAGCGTGTTGCCGGTGCTGAGCTGCAGCTGGCCCTGGGTGAGGATGCGACCGCCGGCATTGCCGAGGGCGCCTGTGCTGCCGACCGTCAGCGTGCCGCTACCGGCGTGTTCGATGCGCCCTTGCGCGTTGTTGATCGACGCCGCGCCCAGCTGCAGGTCGCCGCCGTTGCTGACCAGGCGGC
>NZ_AQOI01000199.1:0-4296 GCF_000364665.1 Xanthomonas sp. SHU 199 | reverse complement strand
GGAGCAGCGCCCGCCGCGCGAGGCCGGCGCTGCCGGGGATGGCGTCGGTGCCGAGCTGGGCGAGGACGAAGAGCACTACGCGCCGGCCTGGGCCAACCGCTTCGTCAACCGCTGGGCCGAGCGCCGCGGCAGCCTGCAGGCCGGCGAGCGCTACGAGGACCCCGAGGCGCGCCTGCCCGGCGGCAGCCAGGGCGTGTTGCTGGAGGCGCTGCACGAACTGCTGCAGCAGACCCGCAACGCGCGCGAGAGCGCCACCTCCGCGGCGACCGCGGCGGTCGGCCAGCAACGGCCGCTGAGCCAGCGCGAGATGATGTCGGTGCTGTCGCTGCTGCAGGCCACGCCCAGCGCGACGCTGCGCGCGGCGATCGGCGACGACAGCGAATCGCTGGCGCAGCGGCTCAAGAGCGAGGTGCTGTCCAACGCCACCCAGTTCGGCGTGGATCCGGCGCATGCGCGGCTGGATCCGGTCGACGAGGACGCGATCGACCTGGTCGGCATGCTGTTCGACGTGATGCTCGACGAGCGCGACCTGGAGGGCCGCTCGCGCGAACTGATCGGCCGGCTGGTGGTGCCGTTCGTCAAGGTCGCATTGCTGGACCGGCGCATGTTCGTGCAGAAGACCCATCCGGCGCGGCGCCTGCTCAATTCGCTGGCCGAGGCCTGCGAGGGCAACACCGGCGAGAGCCAGGCCGAGCGCGTGCTGATGGGCAAGGTCGAGGAGATCATCGACCGGCTGGTGGCCGAGTTCAACGAGAACCTGGCGATCTTCCTGACCCTGGAGGAGGAATTCCGCGATTTCCTGGTGCAGCACCGCCGCCGCATCGAGATCGCCGAGCGCCGCGCCGCCGAGACCCAGCGCGGCCAGGAGAAGCTGGAACTGGCGCGGCAGCGCGCCGAGGCCGAACTGCAGGTGCGCCTGCAGGGCCGGCATTTGCCGCAGGCGTTGCAGGATTTCCTGCGGCAGCCGTGGCAGCACCACCTGACCATGGCGATGCTGCGCGAAGGCGAGGGCGGCCCCGGCGTGCGCGATGCGCTGGCGCTGGCCGACGGCCTGCTCGAGGAAGCCGCCGAGGCGCAGCGGCACATCGTCGGCAAGCCCTGGCTGCAGGCCTGGCAGGGCGCGCTGCAGCGGGTCTTCGCCAGTGTCGGCCTGCATGCCGAGGCGGCCACGGCCGCGATCGACGCGCTGCACGACACGCTGCAGGCGGTGGCCGAACTGCGCCCGGAACTGGAGCGGCCGCTGCCGGAACTGCCGCAGGTGGCGCTGCCGCAGCCGCCGGTGCAGGAGGCGCAACCGGTGGACGTGGCGCCGCCGCAGACCATGGACGATTTCGACAACGCCGATGCCGACCGCTTCCGCACGATGCAGATCGGCACCTGGCTGGATTTCGTCGACCGCGACGGCAAGATGCAGGCCGGCAAGCTGTCGTGGGTGAGCCCGATCTCGTCGCGCCTGCTGTTCGTCAACCGGCGCGGCGTGCGCTTCTGCGTGGCCTCGCCGGAAGAACTGGCGGTGATGGTGCGGCTGGGCCGGCTGCGCGCGCACGTCGACGACGGCGCCTTCGACAGCGCCATGCAGGGCGTCATCGACCGTCTCGATCCGCATAGCGCGACCTTGCACTGAGAGCACCGCGGCGGCGCGGGCGATCGCCGCCGTGGCGTTGCACGGGTCGCGTGCTGCTCGGCTGCCCGTATCGGCGGCGTCAGCGCATCGCCAGCGACGCGTTCCGGCGGCCGTTGGTCGCTGTGCCATCGCGACCGTAGGGGCGGCTTCAGCCGCGAGGGGCTTTTTACTCGAAGCCCCATTCGCGGCTGACGCCGTTTCCTGTCTGTCGGCCTTGGCGGGATCAGGCGGTCTCCTCCGCCGCGACCCGGTTTCCTCGCGCTGCCGGTCGCGGCTGACGCCGCGCCTGCGCCTGACCCGCGTTGGCGATCGCTTGCCGGCGATGCAGGGGTTCCTCGCACCCCGCGCCCTTCCCGACCTGGCCATGCCCCTGGCCGCCCCGGCGGAGAACACGCCTTCGCCGAGGCGGCGTGCGCCGGGCGCCCTCGGGTCGGGGGCGCCAACGCGCCCGGTCGCCGATGTCCACTTGGCGTGCGCGACGCCTCCACCTGGCGTGCGGACGCTGTAGGATCGGCGCGGACGACAGGCAAGGCACGGGGAATCGCATGGCAGTGCAGGTGCTGGTGGTGAAGGAATCGGCGCAGGGCGAACGCCGCGTGGCGGCGACGCCGGAGACGGTCAAGAAACTGGTCGCCCTGGGCGCGCAGGTGCGGGTCGAGCCGCAGGCCGGCGTGTCGGCCGGCTTCGTCGATGCGGCCTACCTGGCCGCCGGCGCCAGCCTGGCCGATCCCGACAGCCCGGCGCAGGCGGATCTGGTGCTGTGCGTGCAGCCGCTGCCGGCGGTGGCGCTGCAGCAGCTCAAGGAGGGCGCCGGCGTGGTCGGCATCCTGCAGCCGCAGGCCGATCCGGCGCGCGCGGCGGCGCTGCAGGCGCGGCAACTGGTCGCCTTTCCGCTGGAACGGCTGCCGCGCACCACCCGCGCGCAGGCGATGGACGTGCTCAGTTCGCAGGCCGGCATGGCCGGCTACAAGGCGACCCTGATCGCCGCGCAGCTGGCGCCGCGTTTCTTCCCGATGCTGACCACCGCGGCCGGCACCATCCGCCCCTCCAAGGTGCTGATCGTCGGCGCCGGCGTGGCCGGCCTGCAGGCCATCGCCACCGCCAAGCGCCTGGGTGCGCAGGTGGAGGGCTTCGACGTGCGCCCGGAAACCCGCGAGCAGATCGAATCGCTGGGCGGCAAGTTCCTCGATCTCGGGGTCAGCGCCGCCGGCGAGGGCGGCTACGCGCGGCAACTCACCGACGACGAGCGCGCGGAGCAGCAGCGTCGCCTGGCCGAGCACCTGAAGGGCATCGACGTGGTGGTGTGCACCGCCGCGGTGCCGGGACGGCCGGCACCCAAGATCCTCAGCGCGGCGATGGTCGCCGGCATGAAGCCGGGAAGCGTGGTGGTGGATCTGGCCGCCGAGACCGGTGGCAATTGCGAGCTCACCCGACCGGGCGAGACCATCGAACACGCCGGCGTGACCATTGCCGGGCCGTTGGATCTGGCCAGCATGGGCGCGGTGCATGCGAGCGAGATGTACGCACGCAACGTCTACAACTTCGTCGCCCTGTTCCTGAAGGACGGCGCGATCGCCTACGACTGGAACGACGAACTGTTGGCGAAGACGCGCTGGACGGCGTGAGTGCGGCCGCGACGCTTGGGCGCCGGCTCGGGCGGCGCTGATCTGCGGGCAAGGTGAGCCCGTGCAAGAGCGGCTTCAACTGCGACGGGCGCTACCGAAAACGCCGCGTCGCGACTGGAGCGCGACTTCGGAAGTGTCCCGTGGGAGCGGCTTCCAGCCGCGACCGGGTTTACCGGGAACGCCGTGGGGGGCTGAAACCGCTCCTGCGAGGCGATTTCTGCGGCGCTGGACTCCATGCGCCGCACACGACGAGGCGAGGGCGCGCGCGCCATGCGCATCGGGCTTGAACCGGCGCCGCGTTTCGCCTACCTGGCAGCATCCGGCGGCGGCAGGTTGTCCGGGCCGGCATTGGCGCGGATCCAGGCGGCGCGTTGTGCCGGCGTCATCGCTTCCCAGCGGTCGCGCAGCGCCTTGCGCTGGTCCGGCGGCAGCGTGCGCATGCGCTCGAACAGCACCCGCGCCTCCTCGCGCTGCTGCGGGGTCATGTCCTCGTAGCGGCGGGCGCCCTTGCGTGCGCGGTCGCGTTGCTCGGGGGTCATCGACTGCCAGCGCTGCGCGTGCTCGAACATGCGTCGGCGTTGCTGCGGGGCATCGTTCCAGCGCTGCCGCAGGGGCGCGATCAGCAGCTCGCGCTGCTGTGGGCTCAGGTGTTCCCAGTCGGGCAGCGGCGGGCCGGAGTCGTCGTCGCGGTCGGCCGCGCTCGGCGGTGGCGGCGGCCCGGGCGGGGGCGGGGCGGCGAAGGCCGCCGGGACGGCAGTGCCGGCCAGCAGCGTCAGCGCCAGGGAGAGACGGATCAGGCGAGTCATCGGGTTCATTCCATTGCCAGCGAGGTATCGGAGCCCAGCCACAGGTACAGGTCGGGATTTTCGTCGAGCATCGCGGTCGCGGCCTGGTCGCTGTCGGCGGCCGCGCCGGCGCGCACCGAGGCGGTCGCGGCCACGGTCGTGGCAGTGGCAGTGGCGGTGGCGACGCTGGCGGTGGTGGTGGTCGGCATCGACGGTGCGGGGCGCAGCAGCAGATGCACGCCCAGGGCCGCGCCGAGCAGCG
>NZ_AQOI01000198.1:0-434 GCF_000364665.1 Xanthomonas sp. SHU 199 | reverse complement strand
TCGATGTTTCAACCCACGCACCCGTGAGGGTGCGACGCCGACCAGATCATGATGCTGTGGCGCGACAAGTCGTTTCAACCCACGCACCCGTGAGGGTGCGACACGCATAGGCTCAAGTTCCGAGCCAAGTCACTCGCGTTTCAACCCACGCACCCGTGAGGGTGCGACGCTCGGACAGCTGCGCATTCGGCGTCGCGAGCTTGTTTCAACCCACGCACCCGTGAGGGTGCGACAGGATGCAGGCGCGCACGGCGCTGTGCGGCTCATTGTTTCAACCCACGCACCCGTGAGGGTGCGACCAAGTGGGCGAGCGGCGTCGAGAAGGCGCGCAAGTTTCAACCCACGCACCCGTGAGGGTGCGACTTCTTGGCGCGCGTGACCAGATACAGCATCGAGGCGGTTTCAACCCACGCACCCGTGAGGGTGCGACTACA
>NZ_AQOI01000197.1:0-2313 GCF_000364665.1 Xanthomonas sp. SHU 199 | reverse complement strand
GTCGCGGATCAGGCCCATCGCTTCCTCGGCCAGCGCGTAGCGGCGCAGCGCGCTTTCGGCCAGCGCGTAGGCAGAGGCCATCTCGCTGGCGGCCTCGCTGCGGCTCTGCGTGCCGCGCAGGGCCGCAGCGGCGGCGTCGGCGCGGGCCGCGCGGATGCGCGCGCCGCGTTGGCCCCACAGTTCCAGCGGTTGCGACAGGGTCAGCGAGGTTTCGGCCCGGTCGGTGCCTGCATAAGTGCCGCTGCCCCAGGCGTTTTCGGTGGACCAGGACAGCGACGGGTTGGGCAGCGCCCGCGCCTGTTCGGCGCGCGCATCGGCGGCCTCGGTCAGCGCCGCGCCGATGCGGCTGCCGGGCAGTTGATCGAGACGTTGCAGCAAGGTGTCGTACGAAGGGGCGGTCTGCGCCATCGCCAGCGCGGCCGGGGCCAGGCCCAGCAGCACGGCGACGACCCGCCCGGCCGCGCGCTGCGGCCGACGTGTCGGAGTCGACATGAGGAAATTCCAGAGGTGAGGGAAACGGAAACCCGCGATCGCGGGACACGCTCAACTCACGCTCTGGGCGGGCGCTTCAATCCGTCCTGGACGACGCCTGCAGGGGAGGCGTCGACGGCCTGCATCCAGCGCGCCGGTCGCGGCGCGCCGAACACGGCGAGGGCGCTCGCCGGCAGGCTCAGATTCGAGTGGTGGCAGTGGTTGTGGCTGCAGGCGCCGGCATGCTTGCCGTCGCTGTCCTCGCCATCGGCATGCGCCGCGGCGGGCGCGTGCACCGCGTCGGCCGATTCCGGCTCCAGCGCGCAGGCCAGCGCATCGGCCACCGGCACGACCACGAACGCCGCCAGCAGCAGCATCAGCAGGGAAGTACGCAGTGGACGGAACAGGCGGCGCATGGTCTGGGCGAGGCTAGCAAGCGGCTTGCGCCGGATACAATAGCAACGCCCGCCTGGTCCATCCGCCCGGATCTGCGCGCGGCGCCTGGTCCTGTGGACAACTTGCACAAGCCCTTGATCGCCTGCATAATGCGCGGCTCGCTGTGCCCGACGAGGTCGGGGCCGGCGGCCGGATGCGCGATCTCCGGCCGGCCTTTCCCAGCGTAACCGCTTGATTTCCCACGTCGCGTGGTGGCCGCAGGGCTGCCGGGGCCGCCGTCTCCCAGGCTATGGGCGACCAAACTACTATCGAGGTGCGCAATGTCCCGCGTATGCCAAGTGTCCGGCAAGCGTGTGCAGACGGGTAACAACGTCTCCCACGCCAACAACAAGACCCGCCGTCGTTTCCTGCCCAACCTGCACGAGCGTCGCTTCTGGGTCGCCAGCGAGAACCGCTGGGTCAAGCTGAAGGTTTCCGCGCACGCGCTGCGCACCATCGACAAGAACGGCATCGACACCGTTCTGGCTGAGCTGCGTGCGCGCGGCGAAAAGGTCTGAGGAGTAGAGCATCATGGCAGGCAAGCGCGATAAGGTCCGTATGATTTCCTCGGCCGGTACCGGCCACTTCTACACCACGGACAAGAACAAGAAGAACACCCCGGGGAAGATGGAATTCCTCAAGTACGATCCGGTCGTGCGCAAGCACGTCCTGTACAAGGAAGGCAAGATCAAGTGATCGGCTGATCCTCGGATCGCTGCTCACGTTGCACACGGAACCCGCTGCAAGGCGGGTTTCGTGCGTCTGGAGCAAGGAAAAAGCGCACCGCCGCTGCGGCCATGGTTGCGTTTGCCGGCGCAGTCCGCAGAATCGGGCGACCTGGGTTGCGAGGATCGCGATGCTGCCGGTCTGGTTGGAAGGCACGTGGCTGCTGGCGCTGGACTGGCTGATCCGGTTGGTGGCGCTGTTGTGGATCCCCACCCGCACCACGCCCGGCGCGGCGCGCAGCTGGCTGTTGCTGGTGGGCTTCGTGCCGTTGCTGGGGCTGCCGCTGTACCTGTTGCTCGGCCACCCCTGGCTGTCGCGCGAGCGCGTCCGCCGCCAGGCGCTGGCCTCGCAGGTGATCCGCGAGCAGCAGGTGCCGCTGACCGCGCTGCGCTGGGCGCCGCCGGCCGATACCGTGGTCGCCGAAGTGGTACCGCTGGTCGAGCGCCAGGGCGACTTCATGCCGACCCACGGCAACAGCGTCGAGCTGCTCGACCGCTACGCACCCTCGCTGCAGGCGCTGATCGACGACATCGACGCGGCGGTCGAGCGTGTGCACCTGCTGTATTACCTGATGTTCGACGACGCGGTCGGCGACGCGGTGAGCGCGGCGCTGCTGCGCGCCGCCGCGCGCGGCGTGCAGTGCCGGCTGTTGCTGGATGCGCGCGGTGGCCGCCGCGGCCT
>NZ_AQOI01000196.1:0-19492 GCF_000364665.1 Xanthomonas sp. SHU 199 | reverse complement strand
TCGCGGCCGGCGATCATGTCCAGCACCTGTTGCTGCGGGGCGGCGGTCGCCTCGGCGCCGCTCCACGGGCCGACGCCGGCGCCGGCCGTGGCACCGGCGGCAAGCGCGGCTTCGCCCTGCAGCGCCATCGGGCCGTTGCCGGACTGACCGGACACCAGCGAGTAGGCCTTGGCCGCCTTGGCCGCGCCCAGCGAGGTATTGGCCGGCGTGGTCGCCGCCGGCTGGCCGCCACCGAGCTGCTTGGAGATCATCGCCGCCAGGCCCAGCCCCTTGCCGTCGGTCAGGCCCTTGGCGAGCTGCTGGTCGTACATGTCGCGGAAGGTCTGGTTCTCGCCGGGGAACAGCGAATTGCCGAAACTGGCCTCGCGCATGCTTTTGACCAGCATGTTGGCGAACTGCCCTTCGAGCTGGCGCGAGACCTTGTCGATCTTGGCCGGATCGTTCTGGGTAGAGGCGTGCAGGTCGAAGGGAGCGGCCGAGATACGCATGTCAGATCACCTCCAGCTCCGCGCTCAGGGCACCGGCCTGCTTAAGCGCTTCCAGAATCGCGATCAGGTCGCCAGGCGCGGCGCCGACCTCGTTGACCGCCCGCACGATCTGATCCAGCGAGGTGCCGCCCTCGAACTTGAACATGCGGCTGCCTTCGTTGGTGGCGGTGATGGTGGACTTGGGCGTGGCCACGGTCTGGCCGCCACTCAGCGCATTCGGCTGGCTGACCTGGGTGCCTTCGCTGATGGTCACCGTCAGCGAGCCGTGCGAGATCGCCGCCGGGCTGACCCGGACCTGCGAACCGATCACCACCGTGCCGGTGCGGGCGTTGACCACGACCTTGGCTGCCGCCGCGCCCGGCGACAGCTCGACGTTCTCGATCCGTGCCAGCAGGCCGATCCGCGCGCTCTGGTCGGTGGGCGAACGCACCGCCACGGTGGAGCCGTCCACCGCATGTGCGCTGCCGGGGCCGAAGGTGCTTTCCAGCGCCGAGACCATGCGCGAGACGGTGGTGAAATCGGGCTGGTGCAGGTTGAGGGTGATCTCGCCGGTGTTGCCGAACACGTCCGGCAGCGCACGTTCCACCGTCGCGCCGTTGGGGATCAGGCCGACGCTGGGCACGTTCACCGAGATCCGCGAACCGTCCTTGCCCTGCGCGCCGAAGCCGCCGACCACCAGGTTGCCCTGGGCCACCGCATAGACCTGGCCGTCGGCGCCCTTCAGCGGCGCCATCAGCAGGGTACCGCCGCGCAGCGAGATGGCGTTGCCGATCGAGGAGACGGTGATGTCGATGGTCTGGCCCGGCTTGGCGAACGCCGGCAGCTGCGCGCTGATCGCCACCGCGGCCACGTTCTTCAACTGCGGGTTGACGTTGGCCGGCACGTTGACGCCCAGCTCGCCGAGCATGTTCTTCAAGCTCTGCACGGTGAAGGGCGCCTGGCTGGTGCGGTCGCCGCTGCCGTCCAGGCCGACCACCAGGCCGTAGCCGACCAGCGCGTTGTTGCGCACGCCGCCGACCTGGGCGAGGTCCTTGATGCGTTCGGCCGCGGCCGGCGCGGCCAGGCCGGCGCACAGGGCGACGGCGGCGAGCAGGCGGCAGGGCAGGGACAGGAGAGTCATGGCGGGCCTCAGTACGGCGAGATGCGCGAGTTGAAGAAGCGGCTCAGCCAGCCCATTGCGTTGGACTGCGCGACCGCGCCGCGGCCGCCGTAGGCGATGCGCGCTTCGGCCACCTTGCTGGAGGGAATGGTGTTGTCCGGGGCGATGTCGGCGGCGCGGACCACGCCCTGCACCTGCACCAGTTCGTCGCCCTGGTTCAGGCGCAGGTTCTTCTGGCCCTGGATCACCAGGTTGCCGTTGGGCAGGCGCTGCATCACGGTCACGGTGATGCTGCCCTGCATGGTGTTGCTCTGCGCGGTGTTGCCCTTGCCGGCGAAGCTGCGGTCGCCGCTGGTGGAGTTGTTGAGGATGTTGGTGCCGTTGACGGTGAGCGGCGCGCCGAGCAGGGTCGGCGTGGCCATGGTCACCGCGTCCTTCTTGCTGATGCTGGTGTTGGCGGTGCTGCTGGCGTTGGTGCTTTCGACCAGGGTGATGGTCAGCAGGTCGCCGACGTCGCGGGCGCGGCGATCGGAGTACAGCTGCAGGCCGGGGCCGGCGGCGTAGATCGCACCCGCGGTCGGCTGCGCCTGCGGCGCCATCACCGGCACGATCGGCGCCATCGGCGCGTACGGACGCACGTCGCCGGCGGCCACGCCCAGACCGGCGCAACCGCCGAGCAGGACCGGCAGCAGCAGCGCGGCGGAGAAGGAGAGAGAGGACAGGCGCGACATGGCGGATTCCGGAGGCGAGGGGATCAGACGTTGTTGTTCAGATAGCCGAGCATCGAGTCGGTGGTGGAGATGGCCTTGGCGTTCATCTCGTAGGCGCGCTGGGTCTCGATCATGCTCACCAGCTCTTCCACCACATTGACGTTGCTGCCTTCCAGCGCGCCCTGCGCGATCTTGCCGAGGCCGTTGAGGCCGGGCGTGCCGTTCGTCGCCGGCCCGGAGGCGGCGGTTTCCACGTACAGGTTCTGGCCCTGGGCCTGCAGGCCGGAGGGATTGATGAAGTCGGTCAGGGTCAGCGCGCCGACCTGCAGCGCCGCGGCGGTACCGGCGACCTGCACGCTCACCGTGCCGTCGGAGCCGATGGTCACCGACTGCGCGCCTTCCGGGATCTGGATGCCCGGCTGGATCGGATAGCCGCTGTTGGTGACCAGTTGACCCTGCGCATCGATCTGGAAACTGCCGTCGCGGGTGTAGGCCGAGGTGCCGTCCGGCATCTGCACTTCGAAGAAGCCGCGGCCGTTGACCATCACGTCCAGGGCGCGATCGGTCTGCTGCTGGCTGCCCTGCTCGAAATCCTTGGCGGTGGCGACCACGCGCACGCCGGTACCCACCTGCAGGCCCGAGGGCAGCTGCGTCTGCGAGGAGCTGGCGCCGCCGGGCTGCCGCAGCTGTTGGTACAGCAGGTCCTCGAAGTTGGCGCGGTCGCGCTTGAAACCGGTGGTGTTGGTGTTGGCCAGGTTGTTGGAGACGACCGACATGCGCGTCTGCTGCGCATCCAGTCCGGTCTTGGCGACCCACAAAGCCTGATTCATGACCCGAGTTCCTCTGATGGTGGCCCCGGCACGACGCGCCGGGGGCGCAGGGAGTGATGCACGTGCCGTGCCAAACCGGCGCCGCTGGCGCCGCGGCGTGCCTTAGCCGTTCAGACGCAGCAGGGTGTTGGCCGACTGCGCGTTCTCGTCGCCGTTCTTGATGACCTTCACCTGCATTTCGAACTGGCGCTGCAACTGGATCATCTGCACCAGCGCGCCGGCGGCATCGACGTTGCTGCCCTCGAGTACCCCGGTTCGCAGCGAATTGCCGGTGGCCGGCGCAAAGGCCTTGGCCGGATCGTCGCTGACATTGCGCATCAGGCCGTCGGGCCTGCGCGTGAGCTGGTCCGCCGGCGCCTGCACCACCTTCAGCGTGGCGATGGTGCTCATCGCGGTGGGCGCTTCGCCCAGCGGCACGATCGACACCGTGCCGTCGTTGCCGATCTCCAGCGACTGGTGCGGCGGAATCGCCACCGGATTGCCCTGGTCGTCGAGCACCGCATGGCCGCTGGCGGTGACCAGCTGGCCATTCGGGGTCAGCGCCAATTCGCCGCCGCGCGTATAGGCCTCCTTGCCGTCGGCGGACTGCACCGCCAGCCAGCGATCGGCATCCAGCGACAGATCCAGCGGATTGCCGGTCTGGTGCTGCGCGCCGACGTCGCGGTTGAACCCCTGGTCGATGTGCAGCGCATCGATCCGCGACGGATAACCGGCGCCAGGAATCCGATAGGCCTCGGTATTGGCCAGCGCCGCCTTGAACCCGGAGGTCTCGACGTTGGCCAGGTTGTGCGACACGGTGGCCTGCGCCTGCAGCGACGCGCGGGCGCCGGTCATGGCGACGTAGAGGGCTTTGTCCATGGGTGTGGGCCGTGATTCGGGAGAAGGGATTCGGGATTCGAAAAAGCGGGGATACCGCAGACGATCGGGGACGTGGTGGCTTGGGCTGGCGCCCGGTCGACGGGCGCCAGCGGCGGCGAATCACCAATCCCGAATCACCAATCCCAGCCTTAACGCATATTGATGATGGTCTGCGTGACCTGATCCTGGGTCGAGATCACCTGCGAGTTCGCCTGGAAGTTGCGCTGGGCCACGATCATGTTGACCAGCTGCTCGGTCAGGTCGACGGTCGAGGATTCCAGTGCGCCGGACTGCACGCTGCCGAAGTCCGAGGTCGCCGGCGAACCGGTGCGGGCGATGCCCGAGGCCGAGCTTTCCGCCCAGGCGTTGTCGCCGAGCGAACTCAGGCCCTGCGGATTAACGAAGTTGGTCACCGCGATCTGGCCCAGCGCCTTGTCGGCGTTGTTGGAGTAGCGCGCGTAGACGATGCCCTTCTCGTCGATGCTGATCGAGTTGAGCTTGCCGCTGGCGTAGCCGTCCTGGGTCGCGCCGCGCAGGGCGAAGGCTTCGCCGTACTGGGTCGACCCGAACACGTTGAGGGTCAGCGACAGGGTGCCGGCGCCGGTGGCGGGGGTGAAGGAGCCCAGCGGAATCTTGCCGTCGGCCGGGCTGACCAGCGCGCCGCTGTTGGAGAACTGCAGCGTGCTGGCGCCGCCGGCGGCGACGCCGTCCACGTAGTTGTAGACGGTCCACTGGTTGGGCGTAGCGGTCTTGACGAAGTACGAGGTCTGCACGTGGGCCACGCCCAGCGAGTCGTAGACGGTGGTGCCGCCGCTGGAGTTGTTGTAGCTGTTGGCGTCGTTCGGATCGAACGTGGCCACGGTCGGCGGCTGGGTGTTGCCGGGCAGGGTGAAGGTCAGGTTGACCGTGCTGCTCTGCTTGGGCGGGCTGTCGGTGGTCAGCAGCTGCAGGTCGGTCAGCGTACCGGCCGCAAAGCCGTTGCCGTTGCTCGCCGGCGGGAACACCTGCAGCCGCGCGCCCTGCGGATTGACCACATAGCCGTTGGCGTCGGTCTGGAAGTTGCCGGCGCGCGAGTACACGCGGGCGCCGTTGTTGGACAGGGTGAAGAAGCCGGAGCCGGAGATGGCCAGGTCCAGGCTGCGCCCGGTCGGATCGATGGTGCCCTGCGAGAACTGCTGGGCGACGTTGCTGACGCGCACGCCCGAACCCACCGCGTTGCGCGCCAGGCCGTAGCCGTTGAGCGTGAACTGGTCGGCGAACTCGGCGCGCGAGCCCTTGAAGCCGGTGGTGTTGGCGTTGGCGATGTTGTTGGCGGTGACGTTGAGGTCGGTATTGGCCGCCCTGAGGCCGGACAGCGATGTATTGAAACCCATGGTGGACTCCTGTGGATGTCGGCGTGGCGTTAGCTGACGCGGAGGACGTTGGTCAGCGGCGTGGTGCCGAGCCCGGTCAGATCGAGATAGATGCCGTCCGATCCGATGATGGCGCTCTCGACCGGCGCCTGGACGTAGGTGGACAGGGACAGTTGGTTGCCCTGGGCATCGGTCTGCCCAGCGGTGATGCTGTAGCTGCCGGCCGGCATGCGCTTGCCGCTGGCGTCGGTGCCGTCCCAGGCGAAATCGAGCTGGCCGGCCTTGTCGGCGGTGAGGCTGATCTTCTTGATCGGCTGGCCGGTGGCGTCGCTGACGGTGACGTCGACCACGCCGGCGGCCTTGGCCGCGACCAGGCCGCCGGTGCTGCCCTCGGCGCCCAGCGGCAGCGTCGCCGACGGCACCAGCACCTTGTGGCCGATCAGATTGGCGCCGCGCAGCACCTGGTCGGTGCTCATCGACGAGGACAGCGCGGTGACGGTCTTGTTGAGGTCGCCGATGCCCTGCACGGTCGACAGCTGCGCCATCTGCGCGACCATCTGGCTGTTGTCCATCGGCTTGAGCGGATCCTGGTGCTGCAGCTGCTCGGTCATCAGCTTCAGGAAGTCCGCCTGCTGCAGCGCCTTGTTCTTGGTGGTGCTGGTGTTGGCCGAGGCGCTCAGGCCCAGGCTGGAATAGGTGTCGGTGGAGGTGGTGACGCTGCTCATGGAAGCGGTCCTGGGACGTGACGCGGCGGAAGGAGGGCGGATCAGCGGCCCATGGTCAGAGTGGCCAGCGCCAGTTCCTTGGCGGTGTTGAGCACCTCCACGCCGGCCTGGTAATTGCGCGAGGCGGAGATCAGGTTGACCATCTGCGAGACCGGGTCCACATCGGGCGAATAGATGTAGCCCTCGGCGTCGGCAAGCGGATGGCCGGGTTCGTAGCGCTTGATCGGCGGTGCGTTGGTCTGGGCGATTTCCTTGACGTTGACCGAGGTCAGGCTGCTGTCGTGCGGGTTGCGCACCGCCTGGAAGATCGGCTCGATCGGCTTGTAGGCCGCCTCCGCCGAACCGGCCACCGAATCGGCGTTGGACAGGTTGCTGGCGATGGTGCTCATGCGCACCGACTGCGCCTGCAGCGCGGAGCCGGCGACGTCGAAGATCGGTAGGTTGCTCATGCTTATTGGCCCGTGATCGCGGTGAGCATGCTGCGCACCTTGGATTCGAGGAAGCTCAGCGAGGCGCGGTACTCCAGCGCGGCGCGGCCGTAGGCGGCGCGTTCGGCGTCCGGGTCCACCGTGTTGCCGTCCATGCTGGGCTGGCTGGCGGCCCGGGTGATCTGGAACGGATTCAGGCCATCGCCGCCGACGGCGATGTGGCGGCTGTCGTCGACCGCGAGCTGGGTGCCTTCGCGCTGTCCCTGCGCGGCACGCATCGCCGCGTCGAAATCCAGGTCCTGGGCCTTGTACCCGGGCGTGTCGACGTTGCTGAGGTTGCTGGCGATCAGCTTCATGCGCTGCTCGCGCAGCGGCAGGGCGTCGCCATGGACGCCGAAGTAGGCTGTGATCGGATTGGACATGGCACGATCCCGCGGTTCGTTGCCGAAACCACAGGCAAGGCGCGTGCCAAAGGCGGGCGCGGGGGCCCGTGAGATCAGGGGGGTGCCTCGGGAGGCGGGGGACGCCCGCGCTCTATTAGAACGTCAGGCAGGCCGCGCAGCGAGACCCGGCGCCCGGGTCAGGCGGCCGCTTGCGCTGCCGCGGCGACCACCCGCAGCCGGGTCAGCACGTACTCGGCCAGCTCGTTGGGGCTGTACTTGGCCACGAAGGCATTGGCGCCCACGCGCTCGACCATCGCATTGTTGAACACGCCCGACAGCGAGGTGTGCAACAGCACGTACAGGCCGGCCAGCCCGGGGTGACGGCGGATTTCCGTCGTCAGCGTGTAGCCGTCCATGGCCGGCATCTCGATGTCCGAGATCACCATGGCGTAGCGTTCGGCCGGATTCTCGCCGGCGGCGTGGATCTGCAAGAGATGGTCCAGGGCCTGGCGGCCGTCCGACAGCAGGGTCGCGCCGACCCCGAGCTGGTCCAGCACGCTGCGGATCTGCTGCCGCGCCACCCGCGAGTCGTCGACCACCAGCACCTGCAGCTGCGGGCCGGTGAGCGCCAGCGATGGGTCCAGGTTGGCCTCGACCCGGGTCTGGGCGATGTCGGCCAGCACGCTTTCCACGTCGATCACCTGGATCAGCTCGCCCTGGAAACGGGTCACCGCGGTCAGGTAGCTGGACTCGGCGCCCAGTTCCGGCGGCGGATGAATGTCCTCCACCGCGATGTTGACGATGCGTTCCACGCCGCTGACCAGGAAGCCCTGGACCGAGCGGTTGAACTCGGTCACCACCAGATAGCCTGGGGCGGTGTCCGCGTTCGGCTCGCGCTCCGGATGGCCGATGGCCAGGCCCAGGTCGAGCACCGGCACCGAGCGTCCGCGCACGTCGGCGACGCCGGAGAATTGCAGCGGCAGCCCCGGCACCTGGAACAGCTCCGGCCGGCGCAGCACTTCCTGCACCTTGAAGACGTTCACGCCAAAAAGCTGACGACCGCCCAGCCGGAACAGCAGCAGGGCAAGCCGGTTGTGGCCCGCCAAGCGGGTGCGCTGGTCGATTCGGTTGAGAAGGTCATGACTCATGGCGTTCATATCGGCGCCTGCGCGGCGGAACTTGAGGGCGCGGTCCGGATCGGACGTGCGGTTTGCGGCACGGCGTTTGCATGGTGCCGGCGACCTTTCCCAGAGAGACGGCCATGCGCCCGATCCTATTGCTGGTCCTGCTGGCGGCGACGCCAGCCTTTGCCGCGGACTTCCAGTCGGTGGAGTCGATCCGTGCCGCGGCATTGTCGCTGGCCGGGGCCGACGCCGATGCCGAGGCGACCCTGGACCCCTTGGTGCGGGTGCCGCTGTGCCCGGTGCCGCTGCAGGCGCAGCCGACCGGCACCACCACCGTGGAGGTGAGTTGCCCGCGTGAGACCGGCTGGCGGCTGTTCGTCCCGGTGAAGGTGCGGCGCATGCAGCATGTGCTGGTGCTGGCGCGCGGCCTGTCCGCTGGAGAAACCATCGGCGCGGCCGATATCGTCCCCGAGAAGCGCGACGCGGCGCGCATCGTCGGCGCCGCGATGACCGAGCCGGAAGCGGCGATCGGCAAGGTGGTGCGGCGAACCCTGCCGGCCGGCACCCTGCTGTCCGCCACCGACCTGGTCGCGCCGCGGCTGGTCCGGCGCGGCGACAATGTGGCGCTGGTGGCACGCAGTGGCGGCCTGGAAGTGCGCATGTCCGGGCGTGCACTGGGCGATGCGGGCGAAAACGAGCGGGTGACCGTCGAAAACCTGTCGTCCAAGCGCATCGTTCAGGGAACTGTGTCACAAAATGGCGACGTTTTAGTGACGCGCTAAGAATCCGGCTAAAGTTCTCCGACGCTGTGCCGTTACCTACACCGAACCCGTAACAGGATGTCCGTCATGACCCAGAAAATTGAAGGGAGTTTGCCGAGCCCGGCCACCCTTCGCACGTCGTCCGTCTCGACCAAGGCCGCCTCCGGCGCGTCCGAGGAAGGCAAGGAGCGTGCGGTCGGTGCGGCCGCAGCCACCGATAGCCTGCGCCTGACCGGCGAAGCGTCCGGTTTGCAGACCCTGCAGCGCCAACTGTCAGCCGCGCCGGCGGTGGACAGCAGCCGCGTCGATGCGGTGCGCTCGGCGCTGCAGAACGGCAGCTACAAGATCAACCCCGACGCGATCGCCAGCCGCATGATCGACATGGATCGGCAACTCGGCGCATGAACATGTCCGTGACCAACCCCCTGCAGCAGCTCAGCGACGCGCTCGCCGGCGAGCGCCAGGCGTTGTTGGATCACAACGTGGAAGGCCTCATGCAGGCGACCAGCGCCAAGCTGGCGGCACTGCGCGCATTGGAGGCGGACGTGCCCGCCGGCGCCGAGGCCGAACTGCGGCTGCGTGAGCTGGCCGATGCCAATCGCGCCAACGGCGCGCTGCTGTCGCGGCGCCGACGCGAGGTCAACTGGGCGCTGCGCCACCTCGGCCGCAGCGAGAGCGCGTCGTCCTACGACGCCAACGGCGAGTCCAGCACGCCGCTCTCCCAGCGTCCGCTGGCGGTCGCCTAAGCCGCGGCGCAGTCCCACTGCGGGACGCGCATCCGCCGGCGGCAACGGCGTATATTGGGCATCCATCGATCGCCCGCCGCCTGTCGTGAATTTCGCCGAAATCAATCCCAACGCACCGCTCGTCCTGCCCGCACGCGAGAACCTGCTCGCCCTGAGCGAACTGCTGTACGAAGGCGTGGTGCTGTTCCGCGCCGACGGCCAGTTGCTGCTCGCCAACAGCGCTGCGCGCCGCCATCTCTCCTCCAGCGCCGACACCGGCGCATTGGCCTCGCATCTGGCGCAGTGGCTGCCGGGCGACGCGCTGTCGCAGGCGCGCAGCAGTGGCCGCTGGAGCGGCAGCCTGCCGACCGAACAGCACGTGGTGCTGGCGCACCTGTACTTCCACGCCGACGCGGACGGCGGCCATTACCTGATGCTGATCCAGGGCATCGAAGGCCAGCAGGACTACGAACAGGAACTGCAGCAACGCCACGCCGAACTGCGCCAGGCCTACCTGCGCCTCAACGGCGCACAGGAAAAGCTGCTGCAGTCGGAAAAGATGGCCTCGATCGGCCAGCTTGCCGCGGGCGTCGCCCACGAAATCAACAATCCCATCGGCTACGTCCATTCCAACCTGGGCAGCCTGCAGGAATACCTGCGCAGCCTGTTCACCCTGATCGAGGCCTACGAGCGCGCCCTGCGCGCACCGGATCCGAAGGCGCTGATCCCGGAAATCGACGACATCCGCAACCGCTTCGACATCGACTTCATCAGCCGCGACCTGCCGCAACTGATGGCCGAATCGCGCGAAGGCATCGAGCGGGTCACCCGCATCGTCCGCGACCTGAAGGACTTCTCCTATTCCGGCCGCGAGGAGTCGTGGAAGCTGGTGGACCTGCATTCGGGCCTGGAATCGACGATCAACATCATCTGGAACGAGCTCAAGTACAAGGTCACCCTGGAGCGCCACTACGGCAACCTGCCGCTGGTGGAGTGCCTGCCGTCCGAGCTCAACCAGGTGTACATGAACCTGCTGCTCAACGCCGGCCAGGCGATCGGCGAGCGCGGCACCATCGTGGTCAGCACCGGCCAGGACGGCGAGGAGGTGTGGATCGAGTTCAAGGACTCCGGCGCCGGCATTGCGGCGGACCTGCTGCAGCGCATCTTCGACCCGTTCTTCACCACCAAACCGGTCGGCAGCGGCACCGGCCTGGGCCTGTCGATCTCCTACGGCATCGTCAACAAGCACCACGGCCGCATCGATGTCAGCAGCGTCGTCGGCGAGGGCTCGACGTTCCGGATCGTGATTCCGGTTAGGCAGCCCAAGTAGCTGGGAATGGGGAATCGGGAATGGGGAATCGGAACAGCGGGAACACTGCCGCTGCCGCTTTCCGCACCCGATGTCGTTTCAATGAACTGACCTGAAAAACGATAAGCCGCAATGCGGTTTTTCCCATTCCCGATTCCCCGTTCCCGATTCCCGGCCCCTCAGGACCCCGAATCCCGCCGCAGTTCAAGGCTCGACGGTCCGGATCGTGATTCCTGTTAGGCAGCCCTAATAGCTGGGAATCGGGAATGGGGAGTAGGAAAAGCGGGAGCGCTGACGCTGTTCGCTTTCCTTGTACCCGATGTCGCCTCAGTGACCTGACCTGAAAAATGAAAAGCCGCGATGCGGCTTTTCCCATTCCCGATTCCCCGTTCCCGATTCCCAGCCCCTCAGGGCCCCGCATCCCGCCGCTGCTCGTCGTGCGTGCGGAAGGCCTGGCGGATGTGTTCGCGCAATTCGTCGTCGTTCCACGGCTTGGTCAGGAAGCGGTAGATCGCGCCGCGGTTGATCGCGTCGGTGACGGTGGCCAGGTCGGTGTAGCCGGACAGGACCAGGCGGATGGTGTCGGGGTAGAGCATCTTCACCCGGCCCAGGAATTCGGTGCCGCTCATGTCGGACATGCGCTGGTCGGACAGGATCACCTGCACGTCGTTGGTGGCGAGCAGGTCGAAGGCGTCGCGGACGTTGCCGGCGGCGAGGATGCGGTAGCCGTCGCGGCGGAACAGCCGCACCAGCGAGCGCAGCACGTTCTCTTCGTCGTCGAGCAGCAGCAGGGTGCGGTCCGGGCGGGTCTCGGTGAACGATTCCGGGCGCAGGTAGCGCCGGCGCAGGGCCATGCCCGCCGCTTCGGCGGACATCGGTTCGCCGAACAGGTAGCCCTGGAAGATGTCGCAATCGTTGCGGCGCAGGAAGCCGAGCTGCGCCTGCGATTCCACGCCGTTGGCGATCACCACCATGCCCAGCTGGTGGCCCATGGCGATGATCGCGCGGGCGATCGCCGCCTCGCGGTTGCCGGCCGGTGCGCTCTTGATGAAGCTGCGGTCGATCTTCAGCTTGTCCACCGGGTAGCGCACCAGCGCGCTGAGGCTGGAGTCGCCGGTGCCGAAGTTGTCCAGGCTCAGGCTGATGCCTTCGCGGCACAGGTTGGCCAGGGTCTCGTGGACGAAGTTGACGTTGTTGGTCAGCGCGCTTTCGTTGATCTCCAGCACCACCATCTGCGGCGGCACCCCGGCCGCCTGCAGCGCCGACATCACCTCGTTGAAGAAGGTCGGGCGCAGCAGCTGCAGGGTGGAGACGTTGACCGCGATGGTGAAGTCGTCGAAGCCCTGGTCGCGCCACAGCCGCGCCTGGCGCAGCGCGCCTTCCATCACCCAGGTGCCGATCTGCACGATCACGCCCAGGCGCTCGGCGGTGCGCATGAAGCGCTCCGGCACCAGGATGCCCAGGGTCGGCGACTGCCAGCGCAGCAGCGATTCCATGCCGACCACGCGACCGTCGCGGGCGCTGACCATCGGCTGGTAGCGCAGGCGCAGCTCGCCGTTGGGAATGGCGTCGACGATCTGCCGCGAGATGATGCTCTCGCTGTGCGCGCTGGGCGGGCCGTCGGCGGCGTACAGGCGCACCAGGTTGCCGCCTTCGCGCGCGGCCTGGTAGACCGCGTCCTCGGCGAAGTCGAGCAGGGTCGACAGCCGCGTGGAATGTTCCGGGCACAGGCTCACGCCGATCTTGCCGGTCATGAACAGGGTGTACGGCAGCACCGACAGCGGCAGCTCGATCTGCTGCCGGATCTCCTCGGCGAAGGCTTCCGGCGGCGGCACGTCGGCGGTGCGCGGTACCGCCATCACCAGTTCGTCGCTGCCATGGCGCCACAGCAGGCCGCGGCCGCGCAGGTGCGCCTGCAGCCGGTGCGCGAGCAGCGCCAGCGCCTGGTCGCCGACCTCCGGGCTCATGTTCTCGTTGATCGAGGCGAAGTGGTCGATGTCGATGTGCAGCAGCATCACCCCCGGCCCACCGGCGAGCGCCTCGGCGATCATGCCGGTCAGGGCGGGATGGCCCGCACCCAGGCGCGACGGCAATTCGTCGTCCACGGGTACGGCGCTGGCGGGATTCCACATCGGCTCAGGTTCCAGGCGGGGGCGACGGTGGTGCCGCGGTGGTGTAGGGCAGGCACAGCGTCACCCGGGTGCCGGCGCCGGGCGCGGTGTCGATCTGCAGGGTACCGCCGGCGCTCTGCGCGCGCTCGCGCATCACGATCAGGCCCAGGCCGCGCGGCCCGGCCGGATCGAAACCGTCGCCATCGTCGACCACTTCCAGGCGCAGGCGCTGGCGTTCCTCGTCGCCGAGGGTCATCCGCACCTCGCCGGCGCTGGCATGGCGCAGCACGTTGGTCAGGCTCTCCTGGGCGATGCGGAAGCAGGCCTGTTCGACCTCGCCGCTGGGGCGCTCGGGCAGGGTGGCGATGTCCAGGTGCAGGCGCACCGGCGACGCGCGGAACAGCATGCCGGCCTGCCAGCGCAGCGCCGCTTCCAGGCCCAGCGCGTCCAGCTGCGGCGGCCGCAGCAGCGTGGAGAGGTTGCGCAGCTTGGTGATGCTGCTGTCGGCCAGGCTCACGATCTCGCTGAGGTCCTCGCGGCGGCGCTCGGCGTCGGTCTCGTCCAGCGCCGCGTGCGCCGACAGCTTCATCGCGGTGATCGCCTGGCCGATGTCGTCGTGCAGGTCGCGCGAGATCGCGCGGCGCTCGTCTTCCTGCAGCGAGAACAGGCGCCGCGCCATCGCCTGCAGTTCGCGGTTGCTCTGCGCCAGCGCGTCGCGCATGCGTTCCGGTTCGCTGAGGTCGCGCACGATCAGCAGCTTGCAGTCGCGGCCGCTGTAGCGGACGTTGCCGAACGACAGCCCGGCATGGAACAGCGAGCCGTCGCGGCGGCACATGCGTGCGGTGGCGCCGCGTTCGCCCTTGGCCCCGGCCGCGCCCATCCGTTGCCGTACCAGCGCCAGGTCGGCGCTGTCGACCAGACCCTGCAGCGGCTCGCCGAGCAGGTTCTCGCCCTCGAAGCCGAACTGCCCGGCGCAGGCGGCGTTGGCGTACAGCACGTGTTCCTGGTGCAGGATCGCCACACCGTCCGGCAGCACCCGCACCAGTTCGCGGAACTGCTCCTCGCGCTCGTGCAGCAGGCGCCGCGAGCGCTCGTGCTCGGTCACGTCCTGCAGGGTGCCGTGCACGCAGGCGCTGCCTGCGTCGTCGCTGGACGATTCGGCGCGCAGATGCAGCATGCGCGCCTGGCCGTCGGCGGCCAGCACCGGCAGCAGCATGTCCAGTTGCAGCGGCGCGCTGCCGCACAGGTCCTCGATCACCCGCTGGATGCGCGTCTGCGAGGCCACGTCGGGCGGCACCAGCAGCTCTTCCAGGCGGTGCTGGCGCGGCTGGTCCGGCACGCGCCGGCCGAGCATCCGGTAGACCTGCTCGGAATAGCTGCCCAGGCCGCTGGCCCGGTCCAGTTGCCAGGAGCCCAGCCGCGCGATCGATTGCGCCTCCTGCAGATGCTGCAGGGCCTGGTCGCGGCGGCGCTGCGCGTCGTACTCGGCGCTGCGGTCGCTGATCACCACCAGCCGCGCCTGCCGGCCGTGGTAGTCCAGGCTGGTACTGCGCGCCTCGGCCATGCACTGGCTACCGTCGCGCAGGCGCAGCGGCTCGGCCACCACGCAGGTCTTGGACGGAGTCTGCCGGATCGTCTCGATCACCTCGGCCAGGCGGGCGCTGGCGCTGGGCGGCCACAGTCGCGCCAATTCCAGTCCGACGAACTCGTCGTGCGACCAGCCGAAGAACGCGACCGCGGTGGGGTTCACGTCGAGGATGCGCAGGCTTTCCAGGTCGTAGACCAGCATCGGGCTGGGATTGGCGTGGAACATCTGCCGGTAGCCGGCCTCCGACAGCGCCAGCCGGGTGTGCGCCTGCACCGCGGCGCGCACCAGCGGGCGCAGCAGGTAGTACAGGGCGATTGCGGTCAGGGTCAGGAACAGGGCGTCGTTGACCAACTGCAGGACGATCAACGTGCCGGGATCGTCTACGAAATGCGCCAAAACCAGGTCGCTGCCGATCGACAGCGCCAGCCCCAGCAGCACGTACAGCAGCACCACTCTCCAGATGCCGCGGTCCAGGCGCTGCGCCAGGCGCATGCCGGAGGTCGCCTGATTGGGCAGGGAGCTGTCGCGTTGTGGTTGCATGCCCCGGCAGCCTGCTGCGGTGGTCCGTGTCCGGCGGACATCTTAGCCGCTGACGGCCGCCGCGGCCCATGGTCGGGCGGTGCGGGCGCTCAATTAATGCCGCCGGGTGCCGTTATCACCTTCGACCGCTGGCCTTCAGGGCGGCGAAACGGAGCATCTCGGCGTGGATCAAGGCGTCATCGCAAGCTTGCTGCAGCACCCGCTCACCTCGGCGCTCGTCCTGTTGGACGCCGATGGCAGGCCGCTGGCGGCGAACCGGGCAGCGCAGGCACTGGAGCTGCCGCGCACCGTGGAGGCGTACGCCGAGTTGTTGCGTGCGGCCCGCGAGCGCCTGTTCGGCGGCGAGACCATGCTGGCCTGCGCCTTGCCCGGCACCGCCGGGCGACGCCTGGACGGCTGGCTGCGCGCGGTGCGCGACGACAGCGGCGGCCTGCTGGCCTACACCCTCAGCGTGCCCGAACCGGTCGGTAGCGACGGCGCCACCCGCTGGGAGATCGCCCTGGACAGCGCCGAGCACGGGCTGTGGGACTGGGACATCCCCAGCGACACCATCTTCCGCTCCGAGCGCTGGAAGCGGATGCTCGGCTACACCGGCGATGCCCCGGCCGACGGCCTGAACGCGTTGCTGCCGCTGGTCCACGGCGACGACCAGGAGCGCCTGCGCCAGGCGATCCGCGCGCATTTCGAGGGCCGCACCGAAACCTATATGTGCGAGTTCCGCCTGCGCCGGCAGGACGGGCAGTGGCACTGGATCCTGGACCGCGGCCGCATCGTCGCGCGCACCGCCGACGGCAGTCCGCTGCGCATGATCGGCACGCATACCGACATCCACGAGCAGAAGCTGCTCGAGCAGCGCCTGCGCGACCAGCAGACCCTGCTGCGCGAGGCGCAGCGCATGACCCGCATGGGCAGCTGGTCCTGGGATCCGCTGCGCGACCGGGTGTGGTGCTCGCGCGAATTCCTGCGCGTCACCGGGCTGGACGAACAGCAGGCGCCGAGCAGCCGCGGCTGGCTGCGCCTGCTCAGCCGCGATTCGATGGCGCAGCTGATCTCGGTCTGGCGGCGCATGGCCCGCGAGGCCAAGCCGGCCAACTTCGAGGTCGAGCTGGTGTGTGGCAGCGAGTCGCCGCTGCACCTGCGGGTGTGGGCGCAGCCGCAGGTGGAGGCCGACGGCCGCATCCAGCGCGTGCTCGGCCAGGTGCAGAACATCACCGAGCAGCGTCAGACCGACGCCCTGATCCGCTGGCGCACCGAACTGCTCAACCGCGTCTCGGCGCTGGGCAAGATCGGCGGCTGCGAGATCGAGGTCGGAACCCGGCGCATGCAGTGGACCGAGGAGTGCTACCGCATCCATGGCCTGCGCAAGGAGGCCATCGATCTGGATCACGCGCTGGCCTTGTACACCCAGGACTCGCGCGATGCGTTCGAGTCGGCGCTGGTGCGCATCACCGAGGGCGGCCTGCCGGAGCAACTGGACCTGTGCTTCCACCGCCCGTCCGGGCAGCGCATCTGGGTGCAGGTGCTGATCGAGCTGGACGAACGCGACGGCCTGCCGCCGCGCTTCGTGGTGCTGTTCCGCGACATCACCCGCGAACGCGAGGCCAGCGAGCGCATCGAGCTGCTGGCCCACTACGACCTGCTGACCGGCCTGCCGAACCGGCAGCTGCTGCGCGAGCAGGCCGAGAAGGCGATGCACGAGGCGGTGGAGCGCGGCACCACGCTGGCGATGCTGTTCGTCGACCTGGACGGCTTCAAGAGCATCAACGATTCCTTCGGCCACGCCACCGGCGACGCGCTGCTGAAGCTGGCGGCCACCCGCATGCATCAGCAGCTGCGCACCAGCGACCTGTTCGGCCGTTTCAGCGGCGACGAGTTCGTGGTGGTGCTGCGCGACCTGGCCGAGCCGGGCGACGCCGGGCACGTGGCGCGCAAGCTGATCGCAGCGCTGGCCGAGCCGCTGCACAGCGGCGAGAACGTGATCAAGATCGGCGCCAGCATCGGCATCGCGCTGATGGAGGAGGGGCGCCAGGACTTCGACGGCCTGCTGCGCGCCGCCGACGCGGCGATGTACGCGGCCAAGGAGTCCGGACGCAACACCTGCCATTACTACAGCCAGGACGTGCTGCTGCGCGCGCAGCGGCGCCTGGAGATCGAGCATGCGCTGCATGGCGCGCTGGACCGCGAGGAGTTCTCGCTGGTGTACCAGCCGCTGGTGCACGCGGCGGGCGAGCGCGCGCCGGCGGTGGAAGCGCTGCTGCGCTGGCATCGCCCCGGCCACGGCCATTGCAACCCGGCCGAGTTCATTCCGATCGCCGAGGAATGCGGCGAGATCGTGCGCCTGGGCGACTGGGTGATCGGCGAGGCCTGCCGCCAGGCCGCGGCCTGGGATGCGGCGGGGCTGAGCTTCGACCGGGTCTCGGTGAACGTCTCGGCGATGCAGTTGCGCGACCGCGGCTTCGCCGAACGGGTCATCGAGCTGTGCCAGCGCAATGGCTGGTCGCCGAAGCGGCTGGAGCTGGAGCTGACCGAGTCGGCGCTGATCCGCGACAGCGAATCGCTGCGCCGCTGCTTCGAACTGTTCGAACAGGAAGGCGTGCTGCTGGCGGTCGACGACTTCGGCACCGGCTTCTCCAACCTGCATTACCTCAATCGCTTCCCGGTGCAGCGCCTGAAGATCGACCGCAGCTTCGTGCAGGACATGCTGCACGACAGCGGCACCGCCAAGGTCACCCAGGCGATCGTGCAGCTCGGTCACGCGCTGGGCATGCAGGTGGTGGCCGAGGGCGTGGAAACCGTGCAGGAAGAGGCCTTGCTGCGGGAGCAGGGCTGCGACGAGATCCAGGGCTATCTGCACTCGCGGCCGCTGCCGCCGCGCGAGCTGGCCGCCTGGTTGCGCGCGCGCCAGCAGGTGGCGCCGGCCACGCACCCGCGGCTGGTGCTGGCTGCGCAGTGAATGTGCGGCGCCGCGTGCGCCGCACGGGCTTGCGGCGACGCAGCAGCTGGCTATACTGCGCGCGCCCATCGTTTTCCGGCCAGAGGCCACCTTCCTTGGACAGTCATCCTAGACCGACGCTGCAGCGACAGAGCTGACAGGACCGCCACGGTCTGGGTCGTCCCAGATGGGTCCCGTCCGCTCAGGACGGGATCGTTCGCCAGCCCCGCGCGGTGCTGGCCTTGATTCCGAGAGTGCGCAAGCCCGATCCGCGAGGACTCCGAGCGTAGCCCCTGGCGTTCCCATCGTCGGAGCCGCCCATGCGCCTGCCATCGCCATCCTCCCTGAGCCGTCCGTCGTTGCGCGGTTGCGTCGTGTGGCGACGGCGTGCGTGCACCGCATTGTCTGGGGACGCCCGCGCGGCCGGCAGCGGCTGACGCACGGCGTACATCTTCCCCGGTCACACTGGGCGGTCCGCTTCGCGACCCGCGCCAGCGTCCTTTTTCCTGCGGCGTTCGCTGCCGCTCCTGCCGGATCTTCCCATGCTGCCATTCGCCCGCGACCGCTCCGCGCCCGGACAGCTCGCCGCACGCCCCGGCGTGCTGCCCAACCTGCACGATCTTGCGGTGTTCGCGCTGCTGCTGGGCCTGGGTGCGTTGCTGCTGCACGGCGCATCCGACATGCGCGCGCCGCTGCCGCCGGCCGGCACCGCCGCGGTGTCGCTGGAGCTGTGGCAGCTCCCCGAATACGGCCTGCGCACCACCTTGCGCATGTTCGCGGCGATGGCCGCCTCGCTGGTGTTCACCTTCGTGGTGGCGACCCTGGCCGCCAAGAGCCGGCGCGCCGAGCGGGTGATCGTGCCGGCGCTGGACATCCTGCAGTCGGTGCCGGTGCTGGGCTTCCTCACCTTCACCGTGACCTTCTTCCTGGGCCTGTTCCCCGGCCGGCAGATCGGCGCCGAACTGGCTTCGATCTTCGCCATCTTCACCAGCCAGGCCTGGAACATGGCGTTCTCGTTCTACCAGTCGCTGCGCAACGTGCCGCGCGACCTGGACGAGGTGTCGCGCGGTTTCGGGCTCAGCGCCTGGCAGCGTTTCTGGCGGCTGGAGGCGCCGTACGCCACGCCCTCGCTGATCTGGAACATGATGATGTCCATGTCCGGCGGCTGGTTCTTCGTGGTCGCTTCCGAGGCGATCAGCGTCGGCGACCACACCCTGGAATTGCCCGGCATCGGCTCGTACCTGGCGCTGGCGATCGCCCAGCGCAACTTCGCCGCGGTCGGCTGGGCGGTGGTGGCGATGGCGGTGCTGATCGCCCTGTACGACCAGTTGCTGTTCCGCCCGATCGTGGCCTGGTCGGACAAGTTCCGCGCCGAACTCACCGCCTCGCAGGACAAGCCGCAGTCGTGGCTGTACGACCTGCTGCGGCGCACGCGCCTGGCCAAGCGGCTGGTCGCGCCGCTGGCCTGGGTCTGGCAGCGCGCCATGCTGGTGCGCTGGACGCCGCGGCAGCAGCCGCAGCCCGTGGCA
>NZ_AQOI01000195.1:0-1023 GCF_000364665.1 Xanthomonas sp. SHU 199 | reverse complement strand
TAGGCGCGGCAACTGCACCGGCGGCGGGGTGCTGTCGATGGCGATGGCGCCGGGAGCAGCGGTGGCCTGCAAGGCGTCGAGGTCGCGCAGCATCGGCGCCAATGCGGTGCGCTCGTGCTGCGGGAAGGCGCCGGTGGCGATCCACAGCGCGTGTTCGGCGCGGGTCAGGCCGACGTAGAGCAGGCGCGCGTCCTCGGCGCGCTGTTCCTGTTTCCACGCGGCTTCGGCGGTGTCCCAGGCCGGGTCGGATTCGCCGCCGCTGCGGCCGGTGTTCCACTGCAACTGCCGCCCACCCTGCGGCGCCGGCACCACGCAGTGGCGCCCGGGGCTGCGCTCGCTGCGGCCGATGCCAGCGTACGGCAGGAACACCAGCGGATACTCCAGACCCTTGCTCTTGTGCAGGGTGACGATCTGCACGCGGCGTGCGTCCGATTCCAGCCGCAACTGCTGCGCCTCGTCGCTGTCGTCGGCATTGGCGATGCGCCGCGCCAGCCAGTCGACCAGGCCATGCGGGCCGAGCGCGCGGGTGTCGGCTTCCTGCAGCAGTTCGGCCAGTTGCAGGTAGTTGGTGAGGCGGCGCTCGCCGTCGACCAGCGCCAGCAAGCGCTGCCCGTGTGCGGCGCCGAGGTCGCCGATCAGGGCCAACGGGCCACCGCGCTGCCAGCGCTCGCGCCAGTCCAGCGCCTGTTGCTGCCAGCGGCGGTGGCGCTCGCCATCGTGGTCGAGCGCGGCAATCGCTGCGGCGTCCTCACCGATCAGCACGGTGGCGAGTGCGGCGCGCAAACGGCCGTCGTCGCCGGGGTCGAGCAGCGCCTGCAACAGCGCCAGCAGTTCCAGCGCCTCGTCGGTGGCGAACAGGCTGCGACGGCCGGCGGCGACCGCAGGAATGCCGGCCGCGGCCAGCGCCTGCTGGATGCGCGTGGCCTCGCCGTGGCTGCGCACCAGCACGGCGATGTCGCCGGCCTGCACGGGGCGGCCGAGCAAGCTGGCGTTGCCGTCGCGCGCATCGGCCAGCCAGCCGCG
>NZ_AQOI01000194.1:0-1426 GCF_000364665.1 Xanthomonas sp. SHU 199 | reverse complement strand
TGGCGCGCGCCGCGCTGGCGGCGGCGCCGGCCTGCGCGCCGTGGCGCGAGTGGACCGCGTTCGTCGGCAAGCACCTCGATGCCAGCGGGCGGGTGATCGATTTCCAGCACGCCGACCAGCGCAGCACCTCCGAAGGCCAGTCCTACGCGCTGTTCTTCGCGCTGGTGGCGAACGACCAGGTGCTGTTCGAACGCGTGCTCGGCTGGACCCGGCACAACCTGTGCGGCGGCCGCCCGCAGCAGGTGTTGCCGGCCTGGCTGTGGGGCCGCGCCAGCGACGGCAGCTGGCGCGTGCTCGATGGCAACAGCGCCAGCGACGCCGACCTGTGGATCGCCTACGTGCTGCTCGAGGCCGGGCGCCTGTGGCAACGGCCCGGCTACACCCAGGCCGGTCTGCAGATGCTGGCGCTGGTGCGACGCACCGAGCTGGCCGAGCTGCCCGGGTTCGGCAGCATGCTGCTGCCGGCGGCCAAGGGGTTCGTCAGGCCGCAACGCTGGACGCTCAACCCCAGTTCCCTGCCGCTGCAGTTGCTGCGGCGCTTCGCCGCGGTCGATCCGAAGGGGCCGTGGGCCGGCCTGGCCACGCGTAGCGCACGGATGCTGCGCGACAGCGCGCCGGTCGGCTTCGCGCCGGACTGGACCGCCTGGGACGGCCGCGCGTTCGGCGTCGACCCCGACAAGGGCGCGATCGGCAGCTACGACGCCATCCGCGTGTACCTGTGGGCCGGCATGCTCGATGCCGCCGATCCGCTGCGCAAGGCGCTGCTCGACGACCTGTCCGGCCCGCTGCAGCAACTGCGCGCGCAGGGCCGTCTCGACGAGAAGATCGACAGCCGCCAGGGCGTCGGCAGCGGCCAGGCGCCGCCCGGCTTCGCCGCGGCCCTGCTGCCGTACCTGAGCGCGCTGCGCGAACCGGCGCTGCTCCAGGCGCAGGCGCAACGCATTCCCGCGCCCGGCGACGCCGCCGCGGCACGGCTTCCCTACTACGACCGGGTGCTGATCCTGTTCGGACGCGCCTGGCTCGACAACCGCTACCGCTTTTCCGTAGACGGCGCGCTGCAGCCCGCCTGGAGAACCCAATGCTCCGCATGAACCTCAAACCCCTGTACCTGGCCGGCATGATCGACCTGTGCCTGCTCGCCGGCAGCGCGCACGCGCAGAACGCCGACGCCACCCAGCAACTGGTCAGTCAGGGCAACTACTGGCACGACCAGGGCCGCGACGATCTCGCCGCCGATGCCTGGCGCAAGCTGCTGCGGGTCGACCCGAATCAGCCCGACGCCCTGCTCGGCCTGGCCCAGATCGATCTGGCGCAGGGCCGCCAGACCGACGCGCGCAAGCGCCTGGCGCAACTGCAGAAGGCGCATCCGCAGGCGCCGCAGACCCAGCGCTTGGCCATGTCGATCGGCGGCACCGGCGATAACATC
>NZ_AQOI01000193.1:0-2236 GCF_000364665.1 Xanthomonas sp. SHU 199 | reverse complement strand
CCGCCGCCGCCGGCCGCTACGTGGACGCGGTGCGCGCCTACCAGGCGCTGTTCGACGGCAAGGGCCCGCCGGACTCGCTGGCGCTGGAGTACTACCAGGCGCTGGCCGGCACCCCGCAGGGCTGGGACGGCGCACGCGACGGCCTGCGCCGCCTGGCTGCCGCGCAGCCGGACAACACCGCTGCGGCGCTGGCGCTGGCGCAGGTGCAGACCTACCGCGAACCGTCGCGGCGCGAGGGCATCGCCCAGCTCGCCGCGCTGAGCAAGCGCGCCGATGTCGCCGGTCCCGCGCGTGCCGGCTGGCGCCAGGCGCTGCTGTGGCTCAATGCCGGCCCCGCCGATGCGCCGCTGTACCAGGCGTTCCTGGCCGCCAATCCGAACGATGCCGAGATCGCCAAGAAGGCCGCGCAACTGCAGGAGCGCCGCGCGCAAGGCGGCGATCCGGCCGGCGAACAGCTGGGCGAAGGCTTCAAGGCGCTCAACGCCGGCAACCTGGCGCTGGCCGAACAGCGCTTCGCGCAGGTGCTGCGCGCGCGTCCGCGCGATGCCGAGGCGCTCGGTGGCCTGGGCTCGGTACGGCTGCGCCAGCAGCGCTTCGGCGAAGCGCAGGAACTGCTGCGCCCGGCCGCGGCCGCCAACGGCAAGTGGCGCAGCGCGCTGGACAGCGCGCGCTACTGGCTGCAGCTGCAGCAGGCGCAGGCCGCGCGCACCCGCGGCGACACCGACGCCGCGCTGCGCCTGGTCCAGCAGGCGGTCAAGCTCAAGCCCGAGGAGGCCGCCGGCTACGCGTTGCTGGGCGACCTGCAGTCGGCCAGCGATGCCGCCGCCGCCGAAAAGAGCTACCGCGAGGCGCTGCGCCTGCATGCCGACGATGCCGGCGCGCTGCAGGGCCTGATCGCCCTGTACAGCCGCCAGGGCCGCGCCAACGAGGCCAATGCGCTGTTCGCCAGGCTCAGCCCGGCGCAGCGCCAGCAGGCCGGCGGCGAGTCCGCGCTGAAAGCCAACCTGCAGCGCGCCCGCGCGCAGCAGGCGCTGGAGGCCGGCGACACCGTCACCGCGCAGAGCGAGCTGGAAAAGGCGATGGTCGACAACCCGGGCGATCCGTGGGTGCGGCTGGACCTGGCGCGCCTGTACCAGCAGGCCGGGCGTCCGGACCAGGCGCGCAGCGTCATGGACGGCCTGCTCGCAGTGCACGGCGACATGCCCGAGGCGCTGTACGCCAATGCGCTGCTGGCGCAGGAACGCGGCGACTGGGCCAGCGCCTACGCCAGCCTGGAACGCATTCCGGCCAATGCCCGCACCGCCGAGATGAGCGCGCTGCGCAACACCGCCTGGGTCGAACAGCAGGCGGCCACGGCGCGCCTGCTGCAGCAGCAGGGCCGCGGTGGCGAAGCGCAGTTGCTGCTGGGCCGCACCGAGGCCGCGCTGGGCGACGCGCTGGAACAGCCGGCACTGCTGGCGGCGATGGCCGGCGCCTATGCCGACATCGGCAGCAACCAGCGCGCGCTGACCCTGGCGCAGCGCCTGGTCGCGCAGAACCCCTCCACCGAGGCGCGCCTGCAATACGCCGGCGTGCTGCTGCGCGCGCACCAGGACGCGGAACTGGCGGCGACCCTGCGCCAGCTGCGCGACAGCGACATGAGCGCCGAGCAGCAGCGCCGCTACCAGGCGCTGCGCAGCGGCTACGTGCTGCGCCAGGTCGATGCCCTGCGCGAACTCGGCAACCTCGAAGCCGCCTACGACGCGCTGGCGCCGCTGCTGGCGCAGCAGAATCAGGATCCGCAGGCGGTGGCCGCGCTGGCGCGGCTGTACGCCGCCGCCGGCGACCAGCGCCAGGCGCTGGTGCTGTACCAGCAGCAACTGCAGCAGTCGCCCAACGACCTGGACACGCTGATCGCCGCGGCCAACACCGCCGCCGCGCTGCGCGACCTGCACAGCGCCGAGGACTACCTGCAGCGCGCGCTGGCGCAGGCGCCGGATTCGCCGCAGGTGCTTGGCGCCGCCGGCCGCGTGTACCGCAGCGCCGGCAAGAACCGCAAGGCCGAGAGCTACTTCCGCGCCGCACTGGCGGCGCAGGCGCGCGAGGCGGGCCAGTACGACAACGGCCTGCCGGCCGCCAACGGCCCGGCGTCCTACGCCGCTGCCGGGCGCCCGCTCAATCCGTTCGCCGGCATGAACGGACGCATGCCGCGCAGCGCCGCGGTGGTGTCCGACCGTCTCGGCGGCGGCGTGCCGGC
>NZ_AQOI01000192.1:0-2243 GCF_000364665.1 Xanthomonas sp. SHU 199 | reverse complement strand
GCCGGGCTTGCCGCGACCGCCGCCGCGACGCTGCTCGTCGGCCTCGCGCTGGGCGCGGGCCTCGCGGAAGATCTCGCCGATGCTCTCCTCGCCATCGGCCTCGGCGGCCTCGCCCTCCACCGGCGCGCGCGGGGTGCGCGGCAGCGCCACCAGCAGCTCGGCGGTGACCGGCTCGACCGGGATCTTCTGCTCGATGTAGGCCTCGATGTCCGGCAGGCTCATCGCATAGCGCTCGCAGGCGAAGCTGATCGCGTCGCCCTCCTCGCCCAGCCGCGCGGTGCGGCCGATGCGGTGCACGTAGTCCTCGGCGTCGAACGGCAGGTCGTAGTTGTAGACGTACTTGACCCCGTCGATGTGCAGGCCGCGCGCAGCCACGTCGGTGGCCACCAGGATCTCCAGCTGACCCTTCTGGAAGCGGTTGAGCAGGGTCTCGCGCTTCTTCTGCGGCACGTCGCCGGACAGCACGCCGACCCGGTAGCCGTTGCGCTCCAGCGCCCGCGCCACGCGCTCGACGAACGCCTTGGTGTTGACGAACACCATGGTGCGCGCGCCCTCGCTGCGCGACAGCAGACCCAGCAGCAGGGTCAGCTTCTCCTCGTCGGAGGGGAAGTAGATGCGCTGGCGCACGCGCGCGGCGGTGATGCTCTCGGTCTCGACGACGAGCTTTTCCGGCTCGTTCATGTGCTCGTAGGCCAGCTCCAGCACGCGGTGGCTGAGGGTGGCCGAGAACAGCAGGGTCTGGCGGGTGCCGCGCTCGGGCATGCGCCGCAGCAGGAAGCGGATGTCCTTGATGAAGCCCAGGTCGAACATGCGGTCGGCTTCGTCGAGCACGCAGATCTCGCAGGCGTGCAGCGACACCACCTTGTGCTGCTTGACGTAGTCGATCAGGCGGCCGGGGGTGGCGATGATCACGTCCACGCCCTGCTGCAGCAGTTCGCGCTGCTTGTCGTAGTCCACGCCGCCGTAGACCAGGGCGAAGCGCAGGCCCAGTTCGGAGCCGAACTTGACCGCGTCCTTGTGGATCTGGATCGCCAGCTCGCGGGTCGGGGCCAGGATCAGCGCGCGCGGATCCTCCGGCTTGCGGTCGGCCAGCGCCGGGCGGCTGAGCAGGCGGTTCATCACCGCCACCAGGAACGCCAGGGTCTTGCCGGTACCGGTCTGGGCCTGGCCGGCCACGTCGCGGCCGGGAAGGGCCACCGGCAGGGTCAGCGCCTGGATCGGGGTACAGCGGGTGAAGCCGGCGCTTTCGAGGCCTGCGAGCAGCGCAGGCTGCAGTTCGAACGCGGAAAAAGTCACATCGGTCAGCGGTTTGTCGCTCATCATTCCATCTTCGTGAGGCCACCCCGCCCGAAGCGTAAGGTCGCGGCTTGCATCGGTCCCGGCAGCGTCGCACACTGGCGTCTTCCATGCCGGGTCGCGCGACAGGGGGAATCCCTTGAGATCGCCGCGCAATGCCCCAGTTTACCGCAATGCGGCGGCCACCCGGTCCGGCCAGTCGCATTGGCCCAGGAGAACCCCCAAAGTGAGCGACAAGGTCCTTTACGTCGGCGACGCCGATTTCGATGCCACGGTGCTGCAGTCCGACGAGCCGGTCCTGGTGGACTTCTGGGCCGAGTGGTGCGGCCCGTGCAAGATGATCGCGCCGGTGCTGGACGACCTCGCCGACGCCTACGACGGCCGCCTCAAGGTCGCCAAGGTCAACGTGGACGAGAACCGCGCCACCGCGATCAAGTACCACGTGCGCTCGATCCCGATGCTGCTGCTGTTCAAGAACGGCCAGATCCAGGCCACTCAGATCGGCGCGGTCGGCAAGGGCCAGCTGACCCAGATGATCGACAAGACCCTGGGCGGCAGCGCCGCCTGACGCCCGCTGCCGGCACCGCTCCGCAACCGGAGCGGCGCCGCGGCAGCCCGGCCGGCGCAGCATCGCCGGCGGCTGAATCGCCCACGAACGCCTGCTTGCCGTGCCTGCGTGGCGGTGATAGTGTCGATACATCCGGTGGCATTCGCACACCGCACCCCCTCTGGAAGATTCTCTCCCAGACCTCCTCCCAACCCCGTATGCCCCCACGCTGGGCGCTCGCACTCTTAGCGAGGAACACCACTTGTCCGATCACACCATGTCCGAACCCGGGAGCGCCGACGCCCCCGCCGAGAAGCGCGTGCGCAAGCCGCGCGTCAGCAAGGCCGCGAGCGGCGCGGAAGGCGCCGCCGAGCACGGCGCGCCGGCACAGCCGACCCTG
>NZ_AQOI01000191.1:0-13346 GCF_000364665.1 Xanthomonas sp. SHU 199 | reverse complement strand
TGCCAGCGCGGTCCATGGCGCGCCGATCGCCATCTGATAGACCGCGAACAGCAGCAGCACCCCGGTCGTGGACGGACCGAGTGTCTTGATGATGCCGAGCCGGAAGTGCCGACGCAGGGTCAATCCGGCGCTCACGGGGCTGGGCTCCGGAGCGGCGCACGGTCATTGCAGGCGGGCTGGCGAGGGCGGGCAACGAGCATGGCGACATCAGGTTGGCGAAGAGGCGTTGAGGTGGCAGAGGCAAGTTCCATGCCTGAGATTGTTTTGTGGTCGATATCCCGAAGCTGACCGCGACGCAGCGGGATTGCCGACACGCACGGCATCACGACGACGTCGCAGTGGCGGAGGGATCGGCGTCGCGCCGATCAACCTGCGTCACGCGGCAAACGTTGTCTGGCGGCATGTAGGGCGGAGCTGATGCAAGGACGCTCGCGCCTGATCCTCTCCCTGCGGGAGGTGGTGGTGCGCAGCGCCGGATGAGGGGGCGGGCGACGCGGGGGCGCTAGCAGGGCGAAACGTGCTGTCGTCGCGTCGGAGCGGCGCCGTGTGCAGATGGACGCAGCGCGGACCTGACGGGCTATCTCTGCAGCGCGACCGTCACCGGCATGATGGGATCCGCAAGACGTGCCGGCCGGGAGGCGGGTTACGCTTCGCTGCCGTCGATGGCATTCAGGCCCTTCTGGCTGAGCGCGAGATCGCCGTCCTCGCCTTGCGCCGCGTAGTCCTCGCGCACCGCCCAGGTCGCCTCGGCTTCGCTGACCGGGGTGGTGGCATGGATGTCCTGCAGGATGCGCAGTTGTTCCTGGGTCAATGGCATGGCGGATGTCCGAAGCGTGGAGGGCTCCTCACCGTACAGGCTGGTGGTGACGGGCATGTCTGTTCGTTACCGCAATGCGCAATCGCCCTCATCGCCGTAACGCGATCGTGGTGATCGCTGGATGGATAAGGGGTTCTCGTCGCACGCCGTCGACGCCGCCGACATCATTTCGCAACGCCTCAAGGACGCCGGCGTAACGGTCGCCCACGCATGATGCGCCTACCAGCTGTGCGGCCGGGGCGATGCTTGGGGCTGCTTCAAGGATGCAGGCATCCGCGGCTGGACCACTTTTCCTCGCGCATCCGCAGGGTCAGACCTCACGGTGCGTTTTTGTAGTTTATAGGCGGGACATGCTGGCGATGGCTGTGTCTATGCGGTAACAGCGCGCCAGCGGCCTGGTGGCGGTCCACACCTGGAACCCGGCGTTAGCGATCAGGCGCTTGTCGCGTGCCGACGCGCATCGCCGGCCCCGGCCCCAGGCAAAAAAAGGGCCGGAAACCTCGATTCGATCGGTATTTCGGCGTTGTTTGCACGCCCGCGGACGTTTGTGATGGATTCTACCGATTCATGGCTCGGAAGCCTTGCCGCGTAAGAGTTATGCTGATTTAGATTTTTACCGCTACCGCCATAGTTATCGCTACGCGAGGCTGCTTATGGCATTGAACTGCTGAGATCGCGGCATGGGGATCATCATCGCCGCCTTCATTGAGATCATCGTCCCCATAGCCGTAGCCGCCGCGGGGCTCGCGCAGGATTTCGTGCTGGCTCACCGGTGCTGATCAATCATGACCATGCCAGCACCGTAGTGTCTGAATGCACAACCACCCGCCAAGAGGCCGCCATGCAATGGCGACGTCTCCGTGCATGCGCGCGCGGCGCTAAGCGATGCCCTCTGCGCGCGCAATCGTCGCCCCGCAACGCCTGCTCACTTTATGGGCCGGCTTTCCTGCAACCCGGCATAGCCCGCTGAAGGCGCCACGCTTGACGGGCGCGCCCGGAATGGGGGGCGTGTAGTCATGAGAATCAATGAAAATCAATAATTTGGGTCGACTCGCTACAGGCGCATCCCGCGTAACGGGCCCGTAACAGTTCTAACGCTCGACAAAGCTGCGGAAGAGTTACATGCTGCGGGGAATTGGACGCAGTAGAAGCCGTAAGCGGGCCGCGGGGCTGGTCACCACCGGCGGGAATTGGCTATCTTCGGACCTTCGCATCGCCCCATAATCTTTAGCCCGAAAGCAGACTGAGCCGCCCGGACTTTCCCGGAGGTGCCATCACTGAGGATGGAGCAAGGAGAAGTTCGAAGCCCCCCGGGGGTACAGTATCGGGCCGTGAGAGTTGTGTTGGAGCAGCAGAAGGACCACGACTCGCAGTGGGTCGCGATCGATTCGATCAGGGGCAAAGTTGGCTGTTTGCCCAAGGATGCTTCGGCGCTGGGTTAGGCAGGCTGCGCGTGACTACCAAATCGCTTGGGCGCACTTCGAGGGCAATCAATGACCGAGCCGACCGCCAGCACGGGTGACAGCATTGAGATCAGACTTCCGAAGACCTTGGGCGTGCTTGAAGCACTGGCCCTAAGCGAGCAGCTTGGAGGGCTGCCGCCTGCCGAGACCTACGCCTTCAACTTCGGCGACTGGACGTTTGGTGATCCCTTCGGTTTGCTGGTCGCTTCCGACGCCATTGACCGGTTCCGCAACAATCGTCCTCGCGCGCGCTTTCGCGCCACCGGCTATGAGCATTGCGGCTACGCAGGCCATATGGGTTTCTTTCGCCGTTTCGGCATGCCGTTCGGCAAAGCCCCCGGCGAGGCCGCTGGTAGCGACACCTACCTGCCGATCGACTTCATCGACTGCGAACACCTGCGCCAACAGGCCGCCGATGCCTACGCGGAGATGGGCGAGTTTATCGATGACTGGAGCAAGCGTGTAGCCGCGCTGCTGTTGCAGACAGATGCTGGCGCGCTATTTGACACCGTCCAGTACGCATTGCGGGAGGTGGTCAGAAATGTCATTGAACACTCCGAGAGCGCAAGTTTTGGCTATTGCGGCCAGTATTGGCCAAGCAAGAACCGTGTCCAGATCGCCCTGGTCGATCGTGGCATCGGTCTCAAGAAAACGCTCGCGGCCAACCCTCGCCTGGAGGTCGAGTCCGACCGCGACGCGATCCAGATGGCCTTGATGCCCGGCGTGTCTGGTAAAGGGGTTCTGCCTGAGTCGAGGGCAGCACATGACCCTTGGGCAAATTCCGGATTCGGCCTATACATGACCAGCCGGCTCTGTGGCGAGGGTGGAAGCTTTGTGTTGCTGAGCGGGGCCGCCGCCGTTGAATTGACACGCTCGGTGAAGCATCTGCACAACGGCGCGCTTCCGGGAACTGCCCTGCAACTGGAATTGGATCTCGGCAATGCCGAAAGCCTGTCGTCCCGCCTCGCGAGATTTCGCGATGAAGGCACCGCCGCCGCCCGCAGCTTTTTCAAGTGCGACCAGATCTCCGCTTCTCTCGCATCCACCATGCTCAGTCGGAACTTTGCACGCACGGAGTGAGTTTGCATGATCCATACGCTGAAACAAATCCTTGCATCCAACGACTATCGAATTCGAGAGAGTTTCACTCTCCCCTCTCGTCCCGCTGCCCATTTGCCTATTCCCGAATTCCTGAACTCCAGCGGTGTGATGCACACCCTTGCCCAATCGCTGGGAGGCGCAAATGCCCAACTGTGGCGGCATCAGGCAATGGCGCTGGAGGCATTCGGAAAAGGTCAGAACGTGGTGATCGCCACCGGCACTGCTTCCGGCAAGAGCACCGTGTTCAGAGCCGCTGCATTCCATTTAGTACGCCTGTCGAACAGCGCCAAAGTGGTGGTGTTCTACCCCCTCAAGGCGCTTGCAGCCGACCAGATGCGCGGTTGGCAGTCCATGGCGACCGCATTGGGTATGGGGCACGAGACCGTAGGACGCATCGACGGCTCGGTGGATATCAAGGTGAGAGATGAGATTCTCGAGCGGTCCCGCATCGTGGTGATGACTCCCGATGTCTGCCACGCATGGCTGATGTCGCGGCTCTCGGTACCGGCGGTGCGCAGCTTCGTGCGTGAGCTGGAGCTGATCGTGCTCGATGAGGCTCACACGATGGAGGGGGTATTTGGTAGCAACTTCGCGTTCCTGCTGCGCCGCCTTCTGGCCGCTCGTGCTTTCGCGGCTGGTGCCACGTCGGAGAAGAACCCTCCTCGATTCATTGCTGCTACAGCGACCATCGCCAATCCCGTCGAGCAGCTCAAGGCGCTGACTGGATTCGACTGCGAACTTGTGGGCCAGGAGCTCGATGGATCGAATCAGAGTGAGCGCGTCTGTGTCCATGTGGAGGCACCACAGGGTGAGGAGATGAATGTCGCTCGAGCGCTGCAGGTCGAGCTTCTTAAGCACTCGCTGCAGGGCGCCTTCATCACTTTTGTCGATTCACGTAAGGGCGTAGAAGTCCTGGCACGCGCCAGCGAGAGATCACTCAAAGAGCTACTTGGAGACGGCAGCGTGATGGCGTATCGGGCCGGCTATGACGTGGTCGACCGAACGGATATCGAGAACAAGCTGCGCGATGGATCATTGCGAGGCGTGGTGTCGACCTCCGCGCTGGAGTTGGGCATCGACCTTCCTCATCTCGCAGTCGGGATAAATGTGGGGGTTCCGAACAGTAGGAAATCATACAGGCAGCGCCTTGGACGCGTGGGTCGCGCGGGCGACGGCGCTTTCGTGGTTGTCGCCAGTGCCACAGCTTTCAGCGGCTTTGGCACTTCGTTTCGCGACTACCACGAACTCTCAGTAGAAGACTCCTACCTCTACCTCGACAATCGCTTCATGCAATACGCTCATGCCCGATGCCTGGTCGATGAGCTGGAAGCGATGGGCGCCCCCGGCACGCTGCCCCAGTCGGTGAGTTGGCCGGCGGGCTTTCTGGAAATATTTGCGATGGCACGGCCCGGCGGGTTGCGTCCGCCTGAGTTCGACCCGATCGCCGCATTGGGTGGGGATACTCCGCAACGCAGTTATCCGTTGCGCAATGTCGGTGAGGTTTCTTTCAGAATCGCGCAAGGCGACGGCTCCGACTCATTCGGAGAGGTCAATCAACTCCAAGCCTTGCGAGAGTGCTACCCCGGCGCAACCTATCTGCACCGGGGGCGCTCCTACGAAGTGCTTACCTGGAATACCACCTCCTTCGGGCCACCCTTCGTCAAGGTGAAGCCAGGCTCACCCGCTCGGAGCACGGCGCCACGTATCACCACATGGATCAATGCTGGCTTGACGGCGGCTGACATCATCGAGGATCACTATATAGCGAGTGAACAGGGCTTTATTGCCGAGTGCGCGATGCAGATCACTGAGAAGGTTGAGGGCTACACCGAAACGCCACCTGGCGAGTACCGGGCATACAAAGACCTGCGTCAGAAAAATCCGAACTTGAAGTCACGGAACCGAAACTTCAGGACCACGGGTGTGCTGATCTCGATCAAGCAGCCTTGGTTCAAGGCGAAAGGGCTGAAGGATGATTTGGCAACCCGGCTTGCAGCCATCTTTGGCCGCGAGCACAGCATAGGGCTGCAAGATATCGGCTTCGCAGCGACCAACATTTCCGTCCGCACCTTGGACGGTGGCGGCACCACCAGCGACTGCATCGCGATCTTCGACCAGACTTACGGAAGCCTACGATTGACGGAGCGACTGTATCTTCAGTTCGGCGTGTTGCTGGATCGCCTGCGCAGCGGCATGGAGGCGGAAGAGCTTCCCGCGGAACAGATTGCGGCTGCCGATGCCTTCAAGGGTTGGTTCGCTGAGCTTGCACCGGCATACGCGGTTCTGGAGCAGCCCAATGGAGGGCTGGACTTCTCGCGCTATATCAAGGTGTTCAAGCCAAGCTCGAAGGTGTGCATGCGCGAGAAGGGTCAGCTCGGCTCGGAAGTCGAGGTTATCGGCATTACCTTGATGGACTCCAAGCTGATGTATCAGGTGAAGTCTGCTCCGCGCTATCCGACACAACCGCCTGTCAAACAATGGGTGCCGGCAGACCACGTCGAACCCTCCGCCGCCGGTGGCGATTGGGAGTATGGACTTTGGGATACCGAGGCTCAGGAGTACGTGGTCGAATCGAACGCCACTTGAACCAACGACTGGCGGCGTGGAGGTGCCCCGGGTGCCATGCTGGTACGGTCAGGGGCGGTGAGTTGTCCCCGCCGTGGGCAAGGTCATCATGATCAAGCGGCAGTTCGGCCACCGGAAGGCGCGCTATCGGGGGCTGGCCAAGAGCGATGCGCAGTTGAACGTGCTGTTTGCGTTGTCTAACCTGTGGATGGCCCGCAGGCAGTTGCTGGCGATGACCGGGAAGGTACGTCCACGGACCGAAAAGGATGGGGTATTTCCGCAGGTTGCGACCTGAAATGGACTGGATGAGGGAAAATATGTGCATCCATTTTTCAGTCAATCAACCGCACCCGATCACGCCGCTTGAATCGGCTGCTTGTTCGGAGCTTCCCTGGGTGCCATCGCTGTTTTCCCGCGCTGCAGCAGGCCTGGCTGATCTTGTGTCTCAAGTTGCTATCTTCATGGCAGGCGAAGTGGAGCGGTTGGCAGCGTGGCGGTTATCGGAGATGGAAGCTGATGCCTCCGGACCTTTATGCCTGGTCAAGTTATAACGCCCCCATTATGGGGGCGGTTTTTTCTTCCAACTTCGAAGAAGCCCACTTGCAGAAGTACGCATTGCCGGCTCCATGCCAAGCTCGAAGCGCCGTTTGCAAATCGTCTGCTTCACTATTTCGCGCAAGCGATAGTGCGGTTGCTACTGCAAGGTGCGTCAGTACGACGGCGTTCGTCAAGACTTCCACGAATTCGTCGCTCGGCGGATAGGCGCCAATGCCGTCTTCGCCAATGTAATAGTTCAGCAGTGCGCGGCCGCCGTGCGTCATGCCGCTCAGCGTAGCCCAAGAGTTATCGACCGTATTCGGAATACGTCCCACTGGCGTCCATCCGAAATGCGCTTCATTGATTCGAGATAGGGAGCGCGGTCCGAGCTTGTTGCCGTCCCGGCGCGGAAGTTCGTCTTCGCCCAAGTAGAACGACAGTTCTTCCGCCGTCGCAGGCCCTGCGAAAAACGCCGCCCGCATGAGCTGGTCGACTTGGGAGCGTAGGAGGATCAATGCTCCGAAGATGCTTCGCCCGACATCATGGGCGACAAGGAAGCATGCCGACCGTGCCTGTTCCAGGGAGCCGTATAGCAGGGCGATCGCGACGTTCGTCCTTTCGTCGTTGGAAAGCTCCATCTTCGCCAGAACGGGGTAGCAGCCTTCGATGGTAGCGACGCTTTCCAGTGCTGCTGGCACCAAATATTGAAGGTCGGGGGTGGGGGCAGGCTGGGTCATGTCGCCACTTTGCTCTGTTCACAGTGGACGGGCAATATGGCTCAACTGGACATCCGTACAGTGGTACGTATAGCCCAATTTGCCATCTGCAAGATAATAAAAAACCCCTGATAAATCAGGGGTTTGAATGGTGGAGGTGGGCGGAATCGAACCGCCGTCCGAAGGCACTCCATCCCCGGCACTACATGCTTAGCTCATCGTTGGATCTCGCCCCGGAACAGCACGATGTGCGAAGCGCATCCCGGGACCAGCCTGCTTGATTTAGCCAATGGCTGACAGGCAGCCACCACCGGCGATTCCGTGATAATGACCCTACGTCGCGAGCACGGACACAAGCGATTTCGGGGCTAGGCCTTAAGCGGCCAGTGCGTAGTTGTCGTCGTTGGCAACTATAAGTTTGCGGCTGGATTTACGAGGAAAGCTGCCCCCTCGGCATGCGCCAAGCGATTTTGCAACCCCCGTCGAAACCAGTGCACCCCCGGGGACAACGTCAAACGCTGACCTGCACAGTGTAGGGATCGGGGAGGGCAGTCACAAGTCTTGAGACAGGCCGCGCTTAAGCTGGCTTCACTGCGACGCCGGCCCTGTCACGCCGCCGTCCCCCAGGCATTCCCCCAGGCATGGAGCAGCGCAATGGCAAGCAGACAGCCGCGTGGCCGCAGCAGCGGGCGTACGCCCAAGGCACCCGTCACGTCCTCGACGTCCATCCCCGGCAAGGCGCCGGCCAAGGCGCCGGCGAGATCTGCCGCCAAGCCGACAGCAACAGCGCGCAAGACGCCAGCGGGTGGTACGCGGGCTGCCAAGGCGGCGAAGACGACGACGCCGACATCGGCAGCTTCATCCGCGAAGGCACCTGCATCGGCAAGGCCGGCAGCACCGTCCAGATCCAACGCCGCGGCTCCCGGCGCCAGCAGGCCTGCCTCGGCGATGCCCGCCGCCGCGCCACCGGCGGGCACCGCGCTGCGGCCCAAGGCAACCGGCGAAGGCTCGCTGGCGCAGGGGCAGGCGCGCACGGTCGTCTACATCCATGGCATCGGCAACAAACCACCGGCTGAGGTGTTGCGCTGCCAATGGGATCGCGCGCTGTTCGGCCGCGCGATGGGCGAGCGCACGCGCATGGCCTATTGGGTCAATCGCGAACGCTATCCGTCGCCGGAGCCTGGCGATTGTCAGGATCAGGACCGCGGCCCGGTATTGAACCAGGCCGAGCAACGCATGCTGAGCGCGCTCGGCGTGGCGCCGCAACTGGCCGATCTGCGCCAGCTGGCCGACACGCTGGCCGGCAGCGATGCCGAGCGCGCACGGCTGCACCAGTTGCTAGACGAGGTGGAGACGGCGGCGCCGCCACCGGCGGCGGGGACTGCCGAGGTGCATGCGCAGGGCGTGATCGACGTGTTCAACCGCGCGCTGCTCAAGCTGATCTCCGCGGCGCTGCTGCAGGACGTGCACGATTTCTTCTTCGTGCCGGCGCGACGTGAGCAGATGCGCGACAGCCTGCTGCAGCGCATCCGCGCCGGCGGCGGCCCATTCGTGATCGTCGCGCACAGCCAGGGTTCGCTGATCGCCTACGACGTGCTGCGCGAACTGCAGCCGCAGGACTGCGAGGTGTCGCTGCTGCTCACGCTCGGCTCGCCGCTGGGGTTGCCGGTGGTGCGCAGCATGTTCAAGGAGTGGACCGGCACGCCGAAGCTGCCGTTCCCGCCGTGCGTGTCGCGCTGGGTCAACGTCGCCGAGCGGCGCGACCCAGTGGCCCTGGACGCCGATCTCAGCGACGACATCGCCGATGCCGGCGGGCGCTTCCACAACATCGCCGGGTCGAAGATCAACCCGGATTGGCAGCACAACCCGCATTCGGCCGCCGGCTACCTGTCCATCCCCGACGTGCGCGCCGAGGTGAGGCGCGCGGTGGGGGTAGGCTTCGATCAGCCGATCGCACACCCGGTGTTGATCAAGGACCTGTCCGACCAGTTGGAAGCGCGTGCGCCGGACTATCGCCACGAGGTGCTGATCGAACTCGAGCGGTTGTCCGACGCCGGCGATCCGGCGCAACGCAAGCATGAGTTGATCGCCGCGTTGCGTGCGCTGACCGAGGCCTCCACCGGCCTGCACGGCGAGGCGCTGGATGCGCAGATCGAACTGGAAGACACGATGCAGCGCTACGTGTCGGCGCGGCTGACACGTTTCGAGATCGAGAGTCTGCGCGAGCGCTATCGCGACCTCAATCTGAAACGCCTGTGGCGCAATGCGGGCAAGCGCGCGCTGATCTACCAGTCGCGCAGCACGATCCAGGTGGACGCGGCACAGGTGGCCTACCGCGCGCTCGGCAGCGGCATCGGCTGGGCGGTGCTGGACAGCGGCATCGCCGCGGCGCATCCGCATTTCCATACCGCCGGGCAACCGGCGACCGTGCTTGCCCAATGGGACTGCACCCAGCGCGGGCGCCCGCGTGCGTTGCGCCCGGGCGAGGCCGGCTTCGACACGCTCGACGGCAACGGCCACGGCACCCACGTGGCCGGCATCATCGCCGGGCAATGCGAGGCGCCGCTGCCGGGCGTGCCGACCACAGCGCCGCTGCAGTTCGCCGGCATGGCGCCGCTGGCGCGGCTGTACGGGCTGAAGGTGCTGGACGACGACGGCAACGGCCGCGACTCCTGGATCATCAAGGGCGTGCAACAGGTGGCCGAGCTCAACGAGCGCGCCGGCGAGCTGGTGGTGCACGGTGTCAACCTCAGCCTGGGTGGCTACTTCGACGCCGAGAGCTACGGCTGCGGCTTCACCCCGCTGTGCAACGAGTTGCGCCGGCTGTGGCGCCAGGGCGTGGTGGTGGTGATCGCGGCCGGCAACGACGGCCTGGCCTGGTTGATGCAGGGCGACGGCGAGGCCTACCCACTTAACCTGGACCTGAGCATCGGCGACCCGGCCAACCTGGAGGAATCGCTGGCGGTGGGTTCGGTGCACAAGAGCAGCCCGCACAGCTACGGCATTTCGTACTTCTCTTCGCGTGGCCCGACCGCCGATGGCCGCTACAAGCCGGATCTGGTCGCGCCGGGCGAAAAGATCCTGTCGGCGCACCACGGGTTTGTGGTCGAGGACTCCGGTACTTGGATGGTGGAGATGAGCGGCACCAGCATGGCCGCGGCGCATGTGTCCGGGCTGATCGCCGCGTTCCTGTCGGTACGCCGCGAGTTCATCGGCGCCCCGGATCGGGTCAAGCAACTGCTGCTGGCGCAGTGCCTGGACCTGCAGCGCGATCGCTACATGCAGGGCAGCGGGCTGCCGAGTTTGATGCGGATGCTTGGCGGGACGTGAGTGGGGCGGGGATGATCAGCCATTCGGCTGCTGAAAAGCCGGGGATTCGAAATTGGGGATTCGCAACGTCGTTTCCCTGGGCAGCGCGGTCTCCCGTGTGGGAGCGGCTTCAGCCGCGACGCGGTCACGGCGGGATTGGGGATGGGTGGCAATCGAGGGGCGAAACAGGCTCGGAGGCCACATCGCCTTTCATGTCGGAATCTGCTTTCGCCGCAACGGATGACTGCCGATGTTTCCGGATGAGGGCATGAAACGGGCTGCGCGTCTTCTGCGGCCGGTGCGACCGAATCACGTCGAGATTCCGACTTCACCGCGTCGCGGCTGAAGCCGCTCCCACAAGGGCATCCATGCACCGCGGTGCGCTCTTGCGGCTGCCGTGCCACGGTGTTGTGGCGTCGCACTTGCGGCTGAGCTTGTGGGAATGGGAGCTGCGGTTGCGACTCCCCAATCCCCAATCCCGGCTTCACCGTGTCGCGGCTGAAGCCGCTCCCATGGGAAAGGCGAGGCGTGCAGGGCAGCTGGGGAGGGCAGGAGATCCGCTGTTGCGAATCCCCAATCCCGAATCCCAGGCTTTTCAGCAGCCGAATGGCTGATCATCCCCGCCACTCAGGCATTCTTGTTGTGCCGGCGCATGATGCGCTGCTTGTCGCGGGCCCAGTCGCGGTCCTTGGCCGCGTTGCGCTTGTCGTGGTCCTGCTTGCCCTTGGCCAGCGCGATCTCGAGCTTGATCTTGTTCTTGCTCCAGTACATCGCGGTGGGTACGAGGGTGTAGCCGTCGCGTTCGACGCGGCCGATCAGCTTGTCGATCTCATTCCGGTGCAGCAGCAGTTTGCGTGTGCGGCGGTCGTCGGCGACCACGTGGGTGGAGGCCTGGATCAACGGGGTGATCTGCGCGCCGAACAGGAACAGCTCGCCCTGGCGCACGAACGCATAGCTCTCGCCGATGTTGGCGCGGCCGGCGCGGATCGACTTCACCTCCCAGCCCTGCAGGGCCAGGCCGGCCTCGTAGCGGTCCTCCAGGTGGTATTCGTGGCGCGCGCGCTTGTTCAGGGCGATGGTCTTGTTGGCCGTCGCGCCGTTTGCTTTATCCTTGACGGGTTTCTTGCTCATCTTGCTATTGTCTCCGATTCGGGGCCTCCCGAACGTTTTGGTCCCACTTCCCGTCCCGAATGCCTATCATCCGCCGCAGCGCTCTGGTCGAACACGCCGCAACGCGCATGTTCGATCTGGTCAACGACGTCGCCGCCTATCCGCGCCGGTTCGCCTGGTGCGATGCGGCCCATATCCTCGAGCAGAACGACCGCGTCCTGGTGGCGCGGCTGGACCTGGGGCTGGGCTCGTTCCGCACCTGGTTCACCACCGAGAACAGCCTGCAGCGCCCGGATCGCATCGATATGCAGCTGCGCGACGGTCCGTTCAAGCGCCTGCAGGGGCAGTGGACCTTCCAGGGCTTCAACGAGCACGCCAGCAAGGTCAGCCTGATGCTCGACTTCGAACCCGCCTCGCGCCTGCTGGGGCCGGCGCTGGCGCTGGGCTTCCAGAGCCTGGCCGACCGCATGGTCAACGACTTCGTGCGCGTGGCCGACCGGGAACAGGCCTAGCCGCCATGCAGGTCGAGGTGGTGCTGGCCTGGTCGGAGCGCTTCGTGTCGCAGCGGCTGGAGCTGCCGGAAGGCGCGACCGTCGCCGATGCGCTGGCCGCCGCTGCCTTGCCCGAAGCGACGCCCGGGATGCCGTGCGCGGTCTACGGCGAAGTCGCCGCACCGACGCGGCTGTTGCAGGACGGCGACCGGGTGGAACTGCTCAGGCCGTTGCTGATCGACCCGAAGGACGCCAGGCGACGCCGCGCCAAGCCGCGCTGAGCGGCGGGGCGCGACGCGGCCGCCGGCTCATTCGCCGCGGCGCTGCTTCTTCTTGTCCTTGGCCAGGTTGCGGCCGAACTGGCGCACGCTGTTCTTGGCCAGCTCTTCGTCCTGGTCCGGGAAATAATCGCCTTCCCAGCGGGTAACCATGTCGTTGTCGAAGAACACGACGAAGTTCTTGATCTCGGTACGGCCAACGCGATCGACACGCTCGGTGGAGGTGTAGTCCCAGCGCTGCGCATGGAACGGATCCGGGATCGAGGGGCTGCCCAGCAGCGCGCTGACCTGCTGCTTGCTCTGTCCGACCTTCAGCTGTTCGACGGCCGACGGCTTGATCAGATTGCCCTGGTAGATGGGCTGCTTGTAAATGATGCCGCAGCCAGCGGTGGACAGGGCAACAGCGGCGACCAGCAGGAGATTGCGCATCGGGGACAGGGCTGAATGAAATCACGTCGATGATACACTCCCGGCGACCGCCGCGACCCATTCCCAGGCAGCTGGCGATAAACCAGCTATGAACGGAGACGCCATGGAATCCCACGATCTGCGCAAAGTCGGCCTGAAGGTCACGCACCCCCGGATGCGCATCCTTGAGCTGCTGGAGCAGAAGTCGGCGCGGCACCACATGACCGCCGAGGAGATCTATCGGCAGTTGCTGGACCACGGCGACGAGATCGGTCTGGCCACCGTGTACCGGGTGCTGACGCAGTTCGAGGCGGCCGGGCTGGTGCTCAAGCACAACTTCGAGGGCGGCCAGGCGGTGTATGAGCTGGACCGCGGCGGCCACCACGACCACATGGTGGACGTGGACACCGGCAAGATCATCGAGTTCGAAAGCGCGGAGATCGAGGAATTGCAGCGCAAGATCGCCGCCGATCACGGCTACGAACTGGAAGAGCATTCCCTGGTGCTGTACGTGCGCAGCAAGCGGCCGAGCGGCAAGAAGGGCTAAGGCT